>JAFWSY010000068.1 GCA_017519155.1 Eubacterium sp. | reverse complement strand
TAAGTATAAATAGAACCGTCGGACAGACGGGGATAGCTCGTGTATGCTGTAATCATTAGATTACTCGAACGAGAAGCCCCCACTTCTTAGCGAAGCGAAAGTGGTGGGAGTATGTCACTTTTCAGTAACCGGAAATACCAAAAAAGTAGCAAAATCAATAAAAAAGGCAACCGGTGGTAAGCTTTACAGAATAACTCCTAAAGTTCCGTATACAGATGCTGATATATCTTATGAGGTTGATGACTGCCGTGCCAACAAAGAGCAGAGAAGTTCTACTGCCAGACCTAAGATAAAAGGTAAAGTTAAAAATATAGATCAATACGATGTAATATTTGTGGGCTATCCTATCTGGTGGGCAAAAGGGAAGGTTAATTGATTAAAGTGTAGAAAAAAATCATGATATCTGTTATCATGACATAAGTGTTGAAAGTCAAAATATTTTTCTGCTTGCAGGAAACATTTTAAGCATAAATCATAATGCTTACAGGGAGGAAAAAATGAAGGTTATATGTAAATGCTGTCATAAGGCGTTCGATTATGATATGTATATGGGACTTTGCCCCAAATGCGGCAGGGTATACAGAAGAGGAAAAGGTGTATACAGTGCTGTAGAAAAGGATATGGTGGGAGATTTCCATCTCCATGCTGATGATGGTGGTCTAAACAGAGGTATACATGGTGTTATATATAATCAGGGAAGCTCTGAGACTGTTATTAATAGGCCGGTATCAAATAAAACTACTGTTGATACTCTGGAAATGAGTGCCCCTGCTCCCGCAAGACCTGCAGTAGTACCAAAGTATGGAACGGTAAGTAAGGCGGCTATAGCACAGGCATCTTCACAGATATCTTCTCAGGCAACACCCAGAGATGTAGCGGAAACTATAAGAACAAGCACAAAAAACGGTTACTATGCCCCGAATCATAAGACTAAAATAAATCAGGCTGTCGTAAATAATAAAAAACAGGGAAGTTCTCTGGGAGTCATAGTATTTATTATAATAATTATTATATCCATAGTATCGTCAATTCTGGATTAAAAATATAATTCATATTTATGATAAGAAATCAATTGTAATTTCGATGGAAATTTTTCACTATTTCCATCGAAATTTTATATATTATTCTCTCTTGCCAAAGTCAGAAAATAGGAGTATAATTTCGAGCAATTATAAAAAAATCAATAATAAGATCAGGAGGAAAATCATGGCAACTTTTATCACAGAACCATCACACACATTTAATGAATACTTACTTATTCCCGGTTACTCATCGAGCGATTGTGTACCTGATAATGTAAGTCTTAAGACCCCACTGGTTAAATACAAAAAAGGTGAAGAACCTGCGATTGAAATGACAATACCAATGATTTCGGCTATTATGCAGTCTGTATCTGGTGACAGACTTGCTATTGCACTTGCCAAATCAGGTGGTGTTTCTTTTATTTATGGCTCACAAAGTATTGAAGATGAAGCGGCCATGGTTGCCCGTGTTAAAGGATATAAAGCAGGTTTTGTAAAGAGTGATTCAAATGTAAGCCCTGATGCAACTCTTGCTGATATACTTGCTCTCAAAGAGAAGAATGGACATTCTACAGTTGCTGTTACAGCAGATGGAACAGCAGAAGGTAAACTTGTAGGTATAGTATCCAGCAGAGATTACAGAGTAAGCCGTATGACTCCGGATACTAAAGTAAGTGATTTCATGACTCCTCTTGAGAAGCTTATAGTTGCTAAGGATGGTACAACTATATCAGAAGCAAATGATATTATCTGGGATAATAAGCTTAATTCTCTTCCTATCGTTGATAAGGAAGGAAGACTTGTGGCATTTGTATTCCGTAAGGATTATGATGAACATAAGAATAATCCCGGTGAGCTCACTGATGCACAGAAGAGATATATCGTAGGTGCCGGTATCAATACCAGAGACTACGCAGAACGTGTTCCTGCACTTATAGAGGCAGGTGCAGATGTACTTTGTATAGATTCATCAGAAGGCTTCTCAGCATGGCAGGAAATGACTCTTAAGTGGATCAGAGAGAACTACGGTGATTCAGTTAAGGTTGGTGCCGGAAATGTAGTCGACAGAGAAGGCTTCAGATTCCTTGCTGATTGCGGTGCAGACTTCATAAAGGTTGGTATAGGTGGAGGTTCCATCTGTATAACAAGAGAGACAAAAGGTATCGGTCGTGGACAGGCTACAGCTCTTATCGAGGTTTGTCAGGCCAGAGATGAATATTATGAAGAAACAGGAATATATGTTCCTGTATGTTCTGATGGTGGTATCGTATATGATCACCATATCACACTTGCTCTTGCCATGGGAGCAGACTTCGTAATGCTTGGAAGATACTTTGCAAGATTCGATGAAAGCCCTACAGAAAAACTTCTTGTAAACGGAAACTATGTAAAAGAGTACTGGGGTGAAGGGTCAAACAGAGCTCGTAACTGGCAGAGATATGATCTCGGAGGAGATAAGAAGCTTCACTTCGAAGAAGGTGTTGATTCCTATGTTCCTTATGCAGGACCACTCAAGGATAATGTAGACAGAACCCTCAGCAAAGTTAAATCGACCATGTGTAACTGCGGAGCACTTACTATAAAAGAACTTCAGCAGAAAGCTAAGATAACACTTGTATCTTCAACAAGTATCGTAGAAGGTGGAGCACACGACGTAATTCGTAAGGAAAGCGGCCCATCATCTGTAGAATAAACAAACAAAAGATGACAATTTTTCATCAGGTGAAAAATTGTCATCTTTTTTGTTTTTACTCACGGTTCATTTATCAACTGATTAGTCAGCTGACGGAACTGTTTCTTCTTCCTTTATCATATGTCTTTCAATCCAGTCCTGGATATCTGCATATACTTCCTCTTTGTTAAACTCATTCAGTATCTCGTGTCTGTCCTCGGGATAGAGCTTACACTCGATATCCTCTATACCTGACTTAACATACTGCTGATATACCTTTTTAACGCCTTTTCCGAGATTTCCTACAGGATCCTGTTCGCCTGATGTGATCAGAAGAGGGAGCTCATTTGGAATATGCTCGATATTCTGCTTTTGGTTTACATAAAGCACTGTAGACAGAAGTGCTTCATATCCGTTAAGAGTAAATGTGAACTGGCAGCGTGCGTCGTTATTATATTTTTCCATGATCTCAGGAACACTGCAGATCCAGCTGCCTTCAGGATCAACGCCTTCAGTATCGAACTTCTTATAAGCAGCGCCGTAAGTCATATTTCTTATCTTTTCACTTCTGAAATGCCATCCCTTTGATTGAGCAGTAGAGCGTACAAGCATAAGACCACTTCTTGTAACGATATCAGATTCACTTCCTGTACCAACTATGATGGCACCTGCAAGTCCTTCACCCTTGTGTGAGAGATATCTTCTGAGAAGATATGAACCCATACTGTGTCCAAGAATAAAATAAGGAATGTCAGGATATTTCTTTGAAGTAAGCTTTCTAAGTTTATGTATATCTCTTATAAGAGCTCTGGCCGGAGCTATATCGCATATATATCCCCAGTCCTCAATGCTTCGTACAGACTGTCCGTGTCCAAGATGATCGTGTCCCACAACTACGAATCCCTGACTTGTAAGATAGTTGGCAAAATCATCATATCTTTCTATATACTCAACCATGCCGTGAATCAGCTGGACGACAGCTTTAGGTTTGTCCTCCGGAGTCCATTCAACAGCATGTATGGTGGTGATGCCGTCTGATGATAAAAAAGTTTGATTCTGCTTCATGTGTAATCCCCTTTGTATAGAATCTATAAAAATACCTTTATATTGTAAAATTAATACAACCAATCTCCATTATACATTTCATGAACTGCTTTTACAACATATAGTGTTGAAAATCTTAAAAAATGTTGTTATCATGAATCAGTAATTAGAAATTCTTATCTGTTGATGCGTTATAAAAGAAACGGAATCATTAATAATATGATCAATAAGAAGAAAACTTTACTGATAATTTTATCAATTATATTGATTCTGCCAATAAGTTTCATCATTGCGAATATGTCCGAGGATGCTCTTTCATATTCTGTCAGAAGAGGTGATATACTGATAGGCGCTTTTGTTGTGCTGATCTGCATACTTATCCGTTTTGGAATTGACAGGGTTCTGGTACGTCTGATCGAAGAAGAACTGGAGAAAGAGACCAAGGAAAAGACTGAGGAAAAAACTGAGGTAGAAGCAGTTGATACGGCGACTGAGAATGCTGAGGCAGAAGCGGTTGATACGGCGACTGAGAATGCTGATGTAGAAGTTACTGATTCGGGTGAAGAAAATTATTCAGATGCTGAGCTGGTAGAAGATATAGAGGATTATGAAGAAGGAACAGAAGGAAGCATAATCGGTTCTTTATTTAAAAATATAATCATTTATGTTATTGCAGCTACTTTGCTCATAATTATCCTGTTTCTTTATTCAATCCAGTGGATATCGTTGGTTCTTGCTATAACAGCTATTACATTTATATCAATCGTATTGTTAGAGAAAAATATATATAGAAGAAGATCTTCTGTGAATGAGTTGCTTGAATCGGAAGAACCATATGATGATTTACATGAAGATATTAAAGAAGATGTAAATGAAGATTTGAATAGAAACCCGAATGAAGGATCTTTTGGTACATCTGTAGAAAAAAAGGAATCGGATAAGCTGTCCACTGATGAGAAGTCGGAAAAACAGCCCGATGAAAAAGAAGAACCGGGAAAGTCTGAGGAAAAAGATGAATCGGGAAAAACTGAGAAGAATGACAAACCGGAACAGTCTGAGGAAAAAGAAAGAGCGGAACAGTCAGAGGAAAAAGCTGAGCCGGATAATAATAAAAATACTGAGAGAAAAGGGAAAAAGAAGAGAAGAAAAAGAAACAGAACCGCTGCTGACAGAATTAAAAGTATAAAAGAAGCGGAAAAAATAATCCAAGTAAATGATGATATAGAACTATCATATGCTGAACCTAAAAAGACTTCTACTTCTGAAGAAGAAAAAGAAGTGAAACCTGGTCCGGAAGAGAAAGAAGAGAAGAAACCGGAACCGGAGGAGAAACAAGAAATAGAAGAAAGACCGAAACCGGAGAAACAGGAAGAGACAGAAGAAAAGCCGAAATCTGAAAAACTGGAAGAGAAGAAAGTCGAATCGGAGAAGAAAAAACAGAAAGAAGAGATAACCGAGACAAAGAAAAAAGAGAAAAAAGAACCTGAATTTGAAAAGATAGAAGATAAAACGGAAACAGAACCTGTACCGGTTCAGGAAGAGAGTGACGATACTGAAAAGAATGAGACGGTAGAAGAATCGATTGATGAAGATACAGAAGTAATACAGAAAAAAGAAATCCATGTAGGTAATGTGATGTTTACTTCGATTTTGCAGACGATAGCATATCTGCTGCCTATAATATTGGTGCTGCTGGTATATGGTGATCTGCAGGCAAAACATTTTACAGGACCGTATTATATGTTGGTAATCGTGCTTTCGATACTTACGGCAGGCGTTGAAGTAGCAGCAAGAAATACATCTGATAATAAGGTGGCGTATATAATAACTTCGATTTTCCTTACGATATTCCTTTGTCACCGAAGTATCCTTATAGGTTTGGTATTCCTGCTTGCTGCATATCTGATACTTGTAATAGTTCCAATAGTATATGACAACTGGGGCACCGGAGGAACCAAAGCGGTTAATAGAGCTAAGATATCTATGTCCCGCCTAGTAAGCAGATTATTTACTGTGATAATTATACTTCTTGCTATATGGAAACTAAGTTATGGAGCTATATGGGAACTGGATTATCTGGTGATTTTATCAGTTGCTGTGAGCTCTATAGGGTATATGGCAGAAAGACACTCATAATGTACTATCAAATATCTGTTTTTTATGTAAATTTAACAATTAAATTCGGTAAAAATGACGAAGAAATATGAAAACTGTATGAACAAGCCGCGTAGAAAAGTTGCGCGGCTTGTCTTTTTATGGTAAACTACAACTAGAAAACTATACCTTTTTGTTGTTTTTTACTAGTATGGATGTTTTTTGTAATATTTTAAATGGATTGGTAAAGACCCAGAGTTAACAGATCTGTGAATGGGAACACAAGATCGGATCATAGGGAGGAAAAGCTTATGGTTGGGAGAGAGAGACTCGGGGTGGTTGGTAAAGTATTATTTAAGGAACCCGGATTAAGAAAGACCGAAGGCATGGAAATGCGTATGACAGAATTATCCGGTAACAGTATATGTGAGAGAATCAGCTCCCGGAAGAATTCGAAAAAAGGATTCACCCTTGTGGAGCTTCTTGTCGTGCTTGTAATACTTGCAATTTTAGCTGCGGTAGCATTACCTTTTATGCTTGGTTTTACAGATAGCGCAAAAGAGAAAAAATATATATCGGATGCCAATTCTGCTATGAAAGCTACTCAAAGTATGTTGTCAGATGCTTATACTAATAATATGGTGTATATTCCACAAAGACTTAGAGATCAGGCTTTAAAAACGTCAGGTTTAGAGGCACCTCCAGCTACAGCTTTCTATATCCATACCGTAAAGAAATTTAGAGACGCAGATGGAACATATAATTCTATTGGTTCGTATACTATAGCTACGGCGCTGTATAAAGCAAGTGCAGATACCTATGTTTACTTTGATGGTACTGATTGGAATATTGTTGATGCTGACAGTAATACTGTTACAGGATATAAAACCAGCGATTATTATATCTCTGTGTGGCCTGCTGATATGACAG
>JAFWSY010000067.1 GCA_017519155.1 Eubacterium sp. | reverse complement strand
GCTGGAAATGGCATCAAGCCTCTTCTCGATCTCTGCCTTACGAAGCAGCGGCTGTTCGGCAAAGCTTCTGAGCTTTCTGGCACCCATAGCAGTTTTGGTCTTATCCAGAACCCAAAGCAGAGACCCTGTACGCTTCTTGTCACGTATGGTCTCTGTGATCTCAAGATTCCTTCTTGTTGCTGAATCTATAAGCATATACTGATCAGCAAAATATATCTTGATATTATTGATCTGTTCGAGAACGCTCATCTGTGTATCATACAGATATTTAAGAAGAGCTCCCGAAGCTATAAGACTCGAATCAAAATCCTTAAGTCCGAAGCCCTCAAGACTTGACACCTTGAAATGCTCCTTAAGAAGTCTCTCACAGTCATCATAGATAAAATATCTTGAAGGCGCAGTACTGCAGCTGATACTCAGCTTCTCAGATACCGGTCCTATGTCCACTCCGGACATCAGGAACTGCTCCTGATAGATTATCTCACTTGGTTCAAATTTATTGATCTCATCAACTACCTTGGAGGCTTCATTTACAGTTGTTGTAAGGAAGATACCGGTTGAGATATCGCTTACAGCTATACCGAAATCCTCTCCGCTGTAGGAAATGCACATGATATAGTTATTTCTGTCGTCAGCAAGTGTCTCCGGAGCCATATTGGTTCCCGGAGTTACTATCTTTACGACCTTTCTCTCTACAAGACCTTTTGCGAGCTTAGGATCCTGAACCTGCTCGCATACAGCTATCTTGTAGCCCTTATCAACAAGCTTTGTAATATAAAGATCTGCAGCGTGAAACGGAATGCCGCACATAGGCGCTCTCTCTTTTAAGCCGCAGTCCTTGCCCGTCAGTGTAAGCTCAAGCTCCTTAGATACAAGAAGTGCATCATCGAAAAACATTTCATAAAAGTCGCCGAGCCTGTAAAAAAGTATAGTATCTTAATATTCTTCCTTTGTTTTTAAATAATGCTCCATCATAGGAGACAGTTTCTCTTCAGCCATTTTACTCTCCTGCAAGCTCTCCGATATAATAGAAGCCCTTCTCTTCGGTAAGCTTTACATTTACGTAACTGCCGATCATTTCGGCACAGCCCTTGAAATGAACTATCGTATTGTTATTCATTCTTCCGGTAACCATAGTATCGTCATGAGAATCTATATCCTCAACGAGGACTTCATTTACAGTCCCCTTAAATCTTCCGACTCTTTCTCTGGCATTCTCACTAACAACCTTAAGAAGCCTGTCGAATCTGTCCTTAACTATATCCTCAGGCACCTGCTCCATGTCAGCCGCAGGGGTTCCTGATCTTATTGAATAAATGAATGTGAACACCTGATCGTATCCAACCTTCTCAACAAGGTCAACCGTTTCAAGGAAATCCTCCTCGGTTTCGCCCGGAAAGCCTACCATTATATCGGTCGTGATAGAAATATCAGGCACTTCCTTTCTCAGCTTATCGATTATTTCTAGATACCTCTCCCTGGTATAATGCCTGTTCATCGCCTGAAGGACTCTGGTCGAACCTGCCTGTACCGGAAGGTGCATATGTCTGCACACCTTTGGATTATCTCTTATAACCTCGATAAGCTTGTCCGAAAGATCCTTCGGATGACTCGTCATGAATCTGACACGTCTTATTCCATCTATCTTACATACATCTGTAAGAAGCGTTGGAAAATCGTAATCCGGATTTTCAGCCACGATACTGCTTTCATCCATGTATTTCTTGCCGTAGGAATTTACATTCTGTCCAAGAAGCATGATCTCTGTAACTCCGTCTTTGACAAGACGTTTTATATCATCAAGGATATCCTCCGGAGTCCTGCTTCTCTCTCTTCCTCTTACATACGGAACTATACAGTAGGTACAGAAATTATTGCAGCCGTACATGATATTTACGCCTGACTTAAAGCTGTATTTTCTGTTCTCAGGAAGATCGTTTTCGTAGCTTCTCGTGCCTTCACGCAGAACTTCAATAACCTGCTTATTCTCCTCATATCTTCTGCAGAGGAGCTCGGCAAGCATGAACACGTTGAAGGTACCGAAAACTATATCAACAAATCTGAATTTTTCTTTAATGTAATCAAGTATATCCTCCTGCTGCATCATACAGCCGCAGAGGCCTATCAGCATTTCCGGATTAGACTTTTTTCTGGCCTTAAGCTGTCCGAGATGACCGTAAAGTTTCTGATTCGCATTCTCTCTGACAGTGCAGGTATTATAAATGATAACGTCCGCATTTTCTTCGTCAGAAGGCTCAAAGCCCGCTTCAAGAAGTATGCCTTCAAGCTTCTCGGAATCATGTGCATTCATCTGACAGCCAAAGGTAACAACAGAGAACCTGATATTCCTTCCAAGCTTCTCTCTCTTCTTTGCAAGGATTCCCTGCAGCCTGGAAATGAAATATATCTGTCTTAAAGGTTCGTCTGTCGGCGGATAAGCCAGTTCGGACAGATTGCCGTAGTTATTAATATCAAAAGGTTTCATCCGTAAATCTCCATTCTAGTACGTTTTTTTGTACTCTAAACATAAAATCGAACATATTTTCGAAAACACCATTGACAATCGAACAGGTGTACTGTATTATAGCATCATCAAGAACAGAACAAAAGTTCGATTACGGAGGTAAATAATATGAAACGACATAAAATATCAGTTATATTAGTAGTTATCGCTGTTATGGCAGCAGTTATATTCTTTGGAACATCTTCCCGTGAGCAGACGGCAAGTGCTTCCACAACCAAACATAAGTATTATACCAGTATCACCATCGAGGCTGATGATAGTCTCTGGAGCATAGCCGAAAGATACGCAGCACCGGAATCCGGCAGCTATAACAGCTTTATCGAAGAGGTAAAGCAGATAAATGATCTTAAAGGCGATTCTATCAATTACGGTGAGGCACTGGTAATACCTCAGTATAAATAAGCTTAAAAGCTTTACAGCTTTTCAATCTCATTAAGCCATATAGAAGAAGCTGCATCGCTAGGCATGCGAAGGTCTCCCCTTGGCGATAATGCTACACTTCCCACTTTAACACAATCAGGCATGCAGCTTCTCTTATATTGCTGAGAGAAGAATCTTCTATAGAACATCTTCATCCATTTAAGGATTTCTTCCTTCGAATAATCATTATCGAAAGCCCTTCCTGCAAGAAGATATATCTTTGATGGCGAATAGCCGAATCTCATTAGATAGTAAAGGAAGAAATCATGTAACTCATAAGGTCCTACACTGTCTTCCGTTTTCTGACTGATATTACCATTTTCGTCAGGCGGAAGAAGCTCAGGGCTTATTGGCGTATCTATGATATCCTTCAGTACCTCACTGCATTCAGGGAATATACTATTCTCTACAACGCTGTCTATCATCCATTTTACAAGAGTCTTTGGAATACTTCCGTTTACACCGTACATACTCATCTGATCACCGTTATATGTGCACCAGCCGAGTGCAAGCTCTGAGAGATCTCCCGTTCCTACAACAAGACCGTTAGCCATATTTG
>JAFWSY010000066.1 GCA_017519155.1 Eubacterium sp. | reverse complement strand
GTCTGACGACCCTTTCTAACTAACTGGTTAAATGTTGGCATTCCTTTTACCTCCTATTTTGATATATATCTGACCGAGTAGGGCAATCCTACCCGCTGCTCCGCTCGCTCTCCTATAATAAAGGAGCAAAACTGCGAGCTGTGCAAATAACAAAGGGGCAGAATTTCACCCCTTTGCCGATACACGCAATTATGAATTATAAATACAATGTCAGTAGATGTCAACTAAAAAATTTATTAACAGTTGACATCTATTTAACATCTACTATTTAACGATGGATAATTATTCCTCGTCATCTGATACTGTAAGCTCAGCATCATCTACATCAACGATTTCATCATCAAAGTCATCAAAGTCTCTTCTTCTCTTCTTGAGAATGAGCTTCTCAGGATCTTTGAAGTTTGCATCTGTATTAAGAGTAGTATTTCTATATCTCTTCATACCTGTTCCTGCAGGAATCAGCTTACCAATGATAACGTTCTCTTTAAGTCCGATAAGCGGATCAACCTTACCCTTGATGGCTGCATCTGTAAGAACCTTAGTTGTCTCCTGGAAGGAAGCAGCTGAAAGGAATGAGTTTGTAGCAAGAGCAGCCTTTGTGATACCAAGGATAACCTGCTTGCCTTCAGCCGGCTTCTTGCCCTCTGATGTAAGAGCTTCGTTGGTGTCCTCGAAATCAAGAACATCTACAAGTGTTCCTGGAAGGAACTCTGTATCTCCGCTCTCATCAATTCTTACTTTCTTAAGCATCTGACGAACAATTACTTCGATGTGCTTATCGCAGATATCAACACCCTGAAGACGATATACTCTCTGAACTTCTCTAAGGAGATAATCCTGAACTGCACGGATTCCCTTAATCTTGAGAAGATCATGAGGATTTACAGAACCTTCTGTAAGTTCATCACCAGCCTCAAGCTCCTGACCTGCAAGAACCTTGATACGTGAACCGTAAGGGATGAGATATTTCTCAACATCACCTGTCTCAGAGTTAGTTACTACAACCTCTCTCTTCTTTGTCTTAGAATCCTCTTCGATTGTAACTGTACCAGCAATCTCAGTGATGATTGCAAGTCCCTTAGGCTTTCTAGCCTCGAAAAGCTCCTCGACACGAGGAAGACCCTGAGTAATATCGTTACCAGCAACACCACCAGTATGGAAGGTTCTCATTGTAAGCTGAGTACCTGGCTCACCGATTGACTGAGCTGCGATAATACCAATTGCTTCACCAACCTGAACAGCACGTCCTGATGCCATGTTAGCACCGTAGCACTTAGCACAAACACCAACGTGTGAACGGCAGTTAAGAACGTTTCTGATCTTAACCTTCTTAATTGGCTGACCCTTATCATCAACACCGCGCTCAATAATAGCTGCTGCACGCTTTGGTGTAATCATATGGTTAGCCTTAACAATCATCTCGCCATTTGCATCATAGATTGAATAGCAAGAGAATCTACCTGTAATACGGTCCTTAAGAGACTCAATCTCCTCACGACCATCCATGAATGCGTATACCCACATACCTGGAATCTCACGGTCTGTACCAGCAACACAGTCAGACTCACGAATAATAAGCTCCTGAGCAACGTCAACCATTCGACGTGTCAAGTAACCTGAATCGGCTGTACGAAGAGCTGTATCAGAAAGACCCTTACGAGCACCATGAGCTGACATGAAGTACTCAAGTACGTCAAGACCCTCACGGAAGTTTGACTTGATAGGAAGCTCGATTGTACGACCTGTTGTATCAGCCATTAAACCACGCATACCAGCAAGCTGCTTGATCTGCTTATCAGAACCACGGGCACCTGAATCAGCCATCATGAAGATGTTGTTGTACTTATCAAGACCATCAAGAAGGTCCTTAGTAAGCTCATCATCAGTATTCTTCCATGTATCAACTACTTCACGGTAACGCTCCTCCTCTGTAATAAGACCACGCTTATACTGACGTGTAATCTTATCTACAGTCTCTTCAGCTGCAGCAATAAGCTCTGGCTTCTGAGGTGGAACTGTCATATCTGAAATTGAAACTGTCATGGCAGCAATTGTTGAGTAGTGGTAACCCATAGCCTTGATATCATCAAGAACCTCTGCTGTCTTTGTAGCTCCATGTGTATTAATAACTTTTTCAAGGATCTGCTTTAACTGCTTCTTACCAACGTGGAAGTCGATTTCTGGAGCAAGCTCATTCTCAGGCTTTGTACGATCTACATAGCCAAGATCCTGAGGAATAATCTCGTTGAAGATAAGTCTTCCAAGTGTTGATGAAACATTACCTGTAACAACAGTACCATCTGCTAACTTCTTAGACATACGTACTGTGATACGTGCATGCATTGTAAGTGCTTTGTTCTCGTATGCAAGAATAGCCTCGTTGAGGTTCTTGAATGCCTTACCCTCGCCTGGCTCTTCTCTTCCATCACCTACTGTAGTACCACGCTCCTGTGTAAGGTAGTAAATACCAAGGACCATATCCTGTGAAGGAACGGCAACAGGGCCACCATCTGAAGGCTTAAGTAAGTTGTTAGGTGAGAGAAGCATAAATCTACACTCAGCCTGTGCCTCCTGTGTAAGTGGAAGGTGAACAGCCATCTGGTCACCGTCGAAATCGGCGTTGAAAGCTGTACATACAAGTGGATGAAGCTTAATAGCTCTACCCTCTACAAGAATTGGCTCGAAAGCCTGAATTCCAAGTCTATGAAGTGTAGGAGCACGGTTAAGCATAACTGGATGCTCTTTAATGACATCTTCAAGGATGTCCCAAACCTGTGGCTCGAACTTCTCAACCATCTTCTTAGCATATTTGATGTTGTGAGCCATACCATTGCCAACAAGCTCCTTCATAACGAATGGCTTGAAGAGCTCAAGTGCCATCTCCTTTGGAAGACCACACTGGTAAATCTTAAGCTCTGGACCTACTACGATAACTGAACGTCCTGAGTAGTCAACACGCTTACCAAGAAGGTTCTGACGGAAACGTCCCTGCTTACCTTTAAGGAGTTCTGACAGAGACTTCAGATTTCTAGAACCTGAACCACCTGTTACAGGACGACCATGACGACCATTATCGATAAGTGAGT
>JAFWSY010000065.1 GCA_017519155.1 Eubacterium sp. | reverse complement strand
TGAATATGCTGCAAGTATAGATCATCCTGTCCGAAAGGCTGCTCATTTTTCTGAGTATATGCTGCTTGGAATACTTCTCTTTGGAGCTTGGTATGATAGTGACAGGAAAAAATCTAAGAATTTCCTTGTTCCTTTTATAATTGGAAGTTTATATGCAGCAAGTGACGAGCTTCATCAGCTTCTTATATCCGGAAGAGCCGGCATGTTTTCAGAAGTACTTATTGACAGCAGCGGCGTTTTTGCCGGAGTGCTTCTCAGTATGCTTTCTGTAATTCTTTTTGTATTGTTCAAGAGTAAAAGACAAAAAGCTCATAAGTGAATTAATAAATAAGAACCGATTTAAGTGTTTTTGTAAAATGTATCACTCCGCATAAGGATTCTCGTCAGCCAGTGGAAATGGCTCTTTTATCTTGATGATATTCATGATTTCATCTATATCTTTACGTATGATGCCTCCGCTTATCAGCTCGCCGGCGCCATACCTTTCCAGCTCGGCGTTAACTACGCCGTCATTTTCTGCTATGTAAAAGAGAATTCCGCGCTTGTTAAGACTCTTATTTAAAGCTATCAGTCTGTCTGCGGCGGTTACGTCTATGTTGTTGATTCCGCTTCCGTAAATAATGATGACTCGTGTATTCTCATCTATTTCATTTTCCAGTTCTTTCGTAAATGTATCAATATTTGCAAAAAACAGATTGCCGTTGAATCGGTATATGATCACGCCCTGAATAGGACGGGCATCTTCGTGCGCCTTGAGGGAGTAGTAACCTTCGTGCCCCGGACGTATACCCAGGAAATTTCTCTGTGGTGATACAGCCTGTCTGATTACTGCAAAGAAGGACAGGATAACACCTATCACAACGCCGTAAACCGTTCCGAAGAATAGAACACCGAGCATAGCAGATATGAATATTACAAAATCTATACGGCTTATCTTCCAAAGTCTTTTTGCCAGGTGGAATTCACAGGCGGTAAGAAGAGCTGCTACAATTATTCCTGTAAGTATAGGCACGGGAAGCATGGGGATAAAGCCTGTACAGAATATCAGGATTATTACCATTGATATGGAGGCAAATACACTCATAAGCTGGGATCTTCCGCCGAACTGCCTTACTATGGAAGTACGTGATACACTTGCATTTACTGGGCAGCAGCCAAAGACAGCGGAAGTGATATTGGCAAGAGAATAAGCTAATACCTCCCGGTCAGTGTCCAGATCATAACCGTCCGAGATTGCATTTGACCTTGATGCCAGCATAGTTTCAGACATGATAACTATTGCGATTGTAAGCGCAGAGAATAATAGATCCGGCAGTATATGAAGATCAATATTCAGAAGCTTTGGTAAAGGCAGTCCTGCCGTTGTTTCCGGAAGAAGTTTTACTCCGAACTGGTCTATGTGGAAACGGAAGGTCAGGAACCAGCCGGCTACCAGCATGATTATAGACATTGGAAGCTTCGGTATCAGCTTTCTTACAAGAAGAATGATCAAAACTGTTGATAATCCCAGCATAAAGGATATGGGATTAAAACCTTTAAGTTCTTTGAAGATATGTATTATCAGCTCAGGGAGCTCGCCTGTTCCAGGAGTACCTCCGAAAAGCTTTGGAAGCTGCATCATAATGATCTCAAGGCATATGCCGGTTATGAAACCGCCCATTACAGGAACGGATATGTATTTGACAGCACGGCCTGCTTTGAAGAAAAAGAAGAGTAGGAGCCATAGGCCTACCATAAATGTAAGAACCGGGACGGCATTTATCGCTTCTTGGGAGGCGGCAGTTATACCAAGAGAAGCAATAGCTCCGCCTGTAAGAGCTGCGGGCGCTGCATCCACACCGAATACAAAATCATAAGAAGTAGTGAAGAGTCCGTAAATCATAATCGGTAGCAGAGAACCGTAGAGTCCGTAGATCATCGGAAGTCCGGCGATTTCTGCATAGCCCATGGAAATAGGGATGGAAACCAGTGCAACAATGATACCGGACAGAATATCCTTTGGGATATATATAGCTTTATATGTATTTGGAAATTTGCTTTTAAAGTAACTTTTCAGATTCATATGATGCTCCGAAGATGAAAAAATATATGTATAATATTACTTTAATAAATATTTGAATCACTAACTGAATAATAGTATAATGTAATCTGTTTTTATTTTAAAGTGGAAATTATATAGGAGTTTTAAGCGATAGAAATATGAGTAATATAAATAATAACGGAAATAATAAAGGCCTGATAACTTTTTTAAAAGTAGTGATCATATTAGTTGTTATTGTTTTTCTGGCGGTATCAGTTGTTATATTTTTGAATCTGATGAACAAAAGAAATCAAAGCTCTGATGAAGCTTCAAATGTTGAGACGGAGGAAGAGATAACAGAAGCCACGACAGAAGCTGTCCCCACTGTTACTGATGCAGAGGCAACTACAGAAACAACAGAAGAAAAAACTACTGAGATACCAAAAGACAGCTGGCTATATGGAAAGACTATTCATGATTTTCATACCACGTCAAAAACAATAACACTTCCTTCTGCGGATCTTGCGGTATTTAAGAAACCGGCTGAGGATAATGGTGAGAAGACTAAGGTTGAGGATGCGGTTGCAAAGGGACCTTGGGATGAGGTTTCACTTACACTTGAACCTGTAAAGGGCTCAATTAACTTAAATACACCTGGAGAACCTTCTAAGACAGAACAGCTCACCAGTACATATATGATTCTTGTAGATCTGGATACAGATGAGATAATAGCGCAGAGAGATTGTGATGCGGTTGTTAGTCCTGCATCAATGACAAAAGTTCTTACAGTGCTTACAGCCAGAGATTATCTGACATTCAGTAAGCTGGATGACAAATTTACTATTACTGCGGAAATCACTGATTATGTGGATCAGAACGGAGCAAGTGCAGTAGGCTTCAGACCCGGGGATGAGGTTACGGTTCGAGATCTTCTTTATGGAACCATCCTTCCTTCCGGAGCAGATGCGGCAATCGGACTTGCAGAGTACTGCTGTGGATCTGAGGAAGCATTTGTAGAGAAGATGAATCAGAAGGTGGATGAACTTGGGCTTTCCTCTACGGCACATTTTACAAATGTAGTCGGAATGTATGATCAGGATCTTCACTGTACCATGAAGGACATGGCAATGATACTCAGTATGGCTATCCAGGATGACCTTCTCAGAGAGGTACTTTCCAGAAGAGTTTACAATACCGATATAAAGTACGGTGTCGATGAGAACGGCGAACCTCTTAAGAAAGAAGATTCTGATGAGAATTCTGATGAAGAGGGAGAAGAGGAG
>JAFWSY010000064.1 GCA_017519155.1 Eubacterium sp. | reverse complement strand
TGCCGGTGAGGCGCATTTTATACACACCTACATGGGCGATGGTAATCCACTTCCAAGCTTCGAGGGTGAGCCAACACCTGTAAAGGTCGAGACTAATGATCTGGATGAGTTCACAAACCAGATATGGGAAGCACTGAATGAGGATAATAAAGTTTCTCTCTTCACCCGTTTCATCAACATCGAAACCGGCGAAACAGAAACCAGAATAGTAAATAAGAATAAATAATCAAAGGAGCGAAAAATGAACGAATTAGAACTTAAATATGGTTGTAACCCAAATCAGAAACCATCACGAGTTTTTATGAAGGACGGCGGTGAGCTTCCTTTCAAGGTTGTAAACGGAAAGCCGGGATACATCAATCTTCTGGATGCATTTAACGGTTATCAGCTTGTAAAGGAATTAAAGAAGGCAACCGGACTTCCTGCAGCTACTTCATTCAAGCATGTATCACCTGCAGGTGCAGCTGTTGGTCTTCCACTTACAGATATAGAAAAGAAGATCTACTGGGTTGAGGATATGGGTGAGCTCAGTCCCCTGGCTTCAGCTTATGCAAGAGCAAGAGGCGCTGACAGAATGTCATCCTTCGGAGATTTCATTTCCCTTTCTGATATATGTGATGCTGATACAGCAAAGCTTGTAAAAAGAGAAGTATCCGATGGTATCATAGCTCCGGGCTATACAGATGAAGCACTTGCTATCCTTAAGGCAAAGAAAAACGGTAACTACTGTGTTATCGAAATAGATCCTGACTATACACCTGCTCCAATCGAAACAAAGGATGTTTACGGTGTTACATTTGAACAGGGAAGAAACGAGCTTGTTATCGATGACAGCTTCTTCGCAAATGTTGTTACAGATGCAAAGGATATTCCTGAATCAGCTAAGATAGATCTTGCTATCTCAATGATCACTCTTAAGTATACACAGTCCAACTCAGTGTGCTATGTAAAGAACGGTGCTGCAATCGGTATCGGTGCAGGACAGCAGTCAAGAATCCATTGTACAAGACTTGCCGGAGATAAGGCAGATAAATGGTTCCTCCGTCAGTCACCACAGGTTCTTAATCTTCCATTCAAGGCAGACATCAGACGTGCTGACAGAGATAATACAATCGATGTATATATAAGCGATGACTACGAAGATGTAATCGGTGATGGTGAGTGGCAGAAGTACTTCACAGAGCAGCCTGCAGTATTCACAAGAGAAGAAAGAAAAGAATGGCTCAAGAAGAACACAGGCGTTTCACTTGGTTCAGATGCATTCTTCCCATTTGGAGATAATGTTGAGAGAGCTCACAGAAGCGGTGTTGAGTATATCGCACAGCCGGGTGGTACAATCAGAGATGATAACGTTATCGAGACCTGTAACAAATACGGAATCGTAATGAGCTTCACAGGACTCAGATTATTCCATCACTAATCAGCTCTGGGACACGGTGCGAATCACCGAGGGCTCCCAGAGTCCGAACGAAGTGAGGATGCGCTACACGAAGTGTAGCCAAGACTTCCAACGGAAGCCTTGCAAGCATGCAAAGCATGCTTGGCACAAAAAAAGGATGACAGTTTTTCACCTGATGATAAACTGTCATCCTTTTTTGTTGCTTTTTATTCTGTAGTTTTTACTTCTTCGGTTTTTTCTTCTTGTTTTTCGACGTTTGTCTTTATGAGGCCGTTTTCATCGGTCACATATCCGTCGATTTCTTCATTGATTGCAAGTTCTCCGGTCTCTTTGAAGTAATACTCTTCACCGGCGATGTTGTACTTGCCACGGGCAGGTGTTCCATCCGGAGTAATGTAGTATTTATATCCAGCATCTTTGATCCATTTGTTCTTAACCATGGCTCCCGAGGATGAAAGGTAATAGGTATCATCACTCAGTTCAAGCCAGCCCGTCTGGACTTTTCCTATCTCATTCATATAATAGCGTTTGCCATTAATATTGTTCCAGCCATATACAAGCTTTCCGTCTTTGCCTGCATAGTAGATTCCTTCATCAGCTATCCACTGATTCTCTGCTCTGGTACCGTCATCATTTATATAATATATTCCGGTTCCGGTCTTAAGCCAGCCGCTTATGAGATAACCATCAGCATCAAAGTAATATACACGGCCGCCTATGGACATCCAGCAGCTATAAGGAAATGATCCGTCACCCTTATCATACCAGGTACCAAGGGCACTCTGTTTGAAGCCTTTCGTGTTAGTCTTATATGATGACTTAGGCTTGGTTCTCGGAGTAACTATCTTTGAAAAATCTCTGTAACTGAAATCTATATCTACTGAATTAACTTCTATTCCGTCAAGGAAAAGTGTGCTTCCTGCCTGCCATATATCTCTTGATATACTGGTATCATACTCACCACTGTATCTGGCAACCCATCTGTAAACACCCGGAAGCTTGGACAGATCGATATAGTTGATTGCCCAGTTCTCATTTGTGTAAATCATAGGTGTATAACCGGCTGCTGCTATCTCATCCAGGAATGCCTTAGCTATCTTCGTAACCTTAGTTCTTCCGAGAGCCGCCTGGGAATTCTCCTCAAGATCGAGAGCAACAGGATAGCTGACATTGTAGCCTCTCAGCTGCTGTATAACCCACTGTGCATCCTTCTTTGAAGCACTGGCAGACTTAGCTGTACTGTAGAAATATATACCCGTCTTAATTCCGACTGCATTTGCATTTATCATGTTGGAACGGAAATATGGATCAATGTTATGATTGCCATGTCCGATTCTGATAAATGTAAAATCTATTCCCTGTTTCTTCACCTTCGACCAGTTCATATTGCCCTGATATTCAGAAACATCTATTCCCTTGATCGAACCGGATTCGTAGCTGTTGCAGCCAGGCATGTACTCTCCGGAGGTATATCCGAAATACATGTACTTTCCATCAACAAGCTGCCAGCCGTACATTCTCTGTCCTATCTGCCAGCTTCCTCTTGTCTTCGGGCAGAAATAATAGGTCTCACCGCCTACCTTCTTTAATCCGGTAGCCATGTAACCGTTCTTATCAAAGTAATACCATCTGCCATCTATGACTTTCCATTGTTTTTTTACTATTTTACCGTTATCTTTAACATACTGCCACTTGCTTCCCTTTTTTCTCCACTCAGCAGCGTTAGCATCTGTGCTGGTAGCAAAAAGAACAACGAATGCAAGCATGCAGACAGATATTAAAGTAATCAGATGTCTTTTATTCATATAAACCTCTCATGAAAAATGTGATCTAAATCCGTAATACTTCAAATATCATACTATCACATATCTCACTATAACATTTTTTATACTCAGAATAGCATCAACGCCTATTGCAAACCGACGCAAGGGGTCTGACTATACTTCAACATCCCAGAAATCATCTATGGTAGCGAAGTAATCCTCAAGAGTCTCTGCTCTTCTTATCTGTACCACAGAGCCATCCTCTTTAAGAAGAAGCTCAGCAGATCTGAGACGTCCGTTATAATTATATCCCATGGAATGTCCATGAGCTCCTGTATCATGAATAACCAGATAATCTCCCATATCTATCTTCGGAAGCTTTCTGTCGATTGCAAATTTATCATTATTCTCACAGAGTGAACCAACCACATCATAGGTTTCTGTAGCCGGTGCTTCTTCCTTGCCCAGCACTGTTACATGATGGTAAGAACCATACATGGCAGGTCTCATGAGATTAGCTGCGCATGCATCAACTCCGATATACTCTTTATAAATATGTTTCTCATGAATAGCCTTTGTTACAAGATGTCCGTAAGGAGCAAGCATGAATCTTCCAAGCTCTGTAAAGATTGATACATCTCCCATTCCTGCAGGAACAAGTACTTCATCGAATACCTTATGTACTCCCTCTCCGATTATTGCTATATCATTTGAAGGTGCATCCGGTGTATAGGATATACCAACACCACCTGACAGATTAATGAAGGAAAGCTTAATTCCTGTTTTCTCTTTTATCTCAACTGCAAGTTCAAAAAGAATCTTGGCAAGTGCAGGATAGTAATCATTTGAAAGCGTATTACTTGCCAGGAAGCTGTGAATACCAAGTTCCTCTACTCCAAGCTCTGAAAGTCTCTTGTAAGCCTGAATTATCTGCTCAGGAGTCATTCCGTACTTAGCCTCTCCCGGATTATCCATAACCTGAACAGACTCATTGCTTTCACCGAGAGTGAACACGCCACCCGGATTAAAACGACAGGACATACGCTTAGGCAGTTTTCCGCCGAGAGCTTTTAATACATAATCAATATGTGTTATATCATCCAGATTTATGATTCCGCCTATTTCGGCGCATTTTACAAACTCCTCTGCAGGAGTCTCATTTGATGAAAACATAACATCATATCCTGTAATACCTGATCTCTCAGATATAACAAGCTCTGCCATAGATGAGCAGTCTGTTCCGCAGCCCTCCTCATGAAGTATCTTAAGGATAGCCGGGGTCGGAGTTGCCTTAACCGCAAAATATTCTTTATAGCCTTTATTCCAGGAAAATGCCTTATTAAGAGCTCTGGCATTCTCTCTTATTCCTTTTTCATCGTAGATGTGAAATGGTGTAGGATATTCTTTCACAATCTCTTCTACCTGTTGTTTTGTAATAAATGGTACTTTCATAACTTTTCCTTTTCCATATATTGATGTGGGTGTCATATATAAAGATAATAACCCGATTATTTTACCATCTAATCCGGGTTATGTCAAAAAAACTCAATAGGGACGGTTCTTTCTGACTCATCCTGAACCGTCCCCATTACCATATTATTTAACTATTACTGTTATTGATTTACATATTCCGTTCTGGGTATATACAAGAATTTTAGTTTCTCCCTTTGATACACCTGTAACCTTACCACTCTCACTTACGGTAGCAATAGTTTCATCCAGACTCTCATAACGGAACTTTGCATTATGGGTTTTAACTTTTTTATCCTTCTTCAGACTTGTTTTTATCTTAATAGTCTTTCCACTCTTCACTGATTTTTTAGAAAGCTTTGCAGTGAGCGAGGTAGGATTGCCATATTTTCCTCCGGTCGTTGTTACATATATCGCCTTGGAAGTAGAGATGATCTTATCTCCAACCGAAGTTTTTTTGTATGCCACAATCATGTAGTTATAGTATGTTTTCTTTTTCAGCTTCTTTGCTGTATATCGTGTAGTCGAAGCTTTCTTTATAGTGGTCAGGCGTGTCATCGGTTCACCGCATTTACCCCCGTATATGATATAACCGTCCGCGCCTTTAACTCTTTTCCAAACAAGCTTTATTGAAGTTTTCTTTACTGAAGCAGTCTTCAGCAACAGATACTGATGTGTTGAACCTTCCACATCTCCTTCATCAAAATCCATCTGAGCAATCAGTTCTTCCTTTGACTTAACAGTTACATTTTCCGCAAAAGGAACGTCCTCTCTTATATCAACATCAGGAGTCGATTCTGCAGTTGGTGTAGCTGTCGGTTCTTCTGTTGGCTCTGCCGTTGGTTCTTCTGTTGGCTCTGCACTTGGAGTAACTGTCGGGTCTTCTGTAGGTGTCTCGCTTGGTATTGCTGTAGGTGTTTCGCTTGGCTCTTCTGTAGGATCCTGGCTTGGTTCTACAGTTGGTGTTATGCTCGGTTCAACTATTGGTGTAGGAGTTGATGTCGGTACTATACTGGGAGTTGGTGATGGTGATACCATCGAAGAATCCACCTCGAATACAGCACATACATTTTTACCGCTCTGTCCAACTGTTATACTAAGCTCCAGTTCTTTACTCAGACACATATCTGAATCCAGACTCTTTGGTACTATACGCTGTGAAGATACCCTATCTCCATCATATGTGTATTCAACTGTACCTTCATACCATCCGACAAATTTGTATCCTTCATCAGGATAAGACTTAAGCGCAAGCTGCGTTCCTATCTCATATGTCATAAATCTGAATTCATAGGTCGGATCAGCATCAGGCACACCATCATATACAACATATTTTCCACCTTGCGACTCTTTTTGGGCTGTAGCATCATAGGAACTAAATCCATAGACAGCCGTCGTATCCGCCGGTTCTTCGGCGAACACCTTCCCCGTTTTCGACGACAGCAAAAAAATCAGCACGACTACTGCCGCAAAAACAAATAAATACTTCTTCTTCACTTTTTTCCCTCCCTGTAAAACAGTTATTCACATTTTACCACGAAAGTATTTTAATAATTATCCAAAAAATCAGGTTATTTATCGTTAAATTATCACAAAAATAGAGTAATCCATACGCTCATAAAACAAAAGTGCATATTTATTTTAATTTGCCTGATTTTTGTTTACATGATTTTTGTTTACTTTAATCTTTGTGTGGATTTATCAAGGTATAAATGCTAAAATTGGAATGTTTGACGGTATATAAATAAAGGGGGCTATTATATTATGAAAAGTATAATTTCTAATGAAGAATTAAAATACTCTAGTTGTGAAACCGGAAGTATTAAGCCTGACAAGGTTATGGACTTTGATGTTATTGTTGTAGGTGCAGGAGCATCAGGCGTACCTGCAGCCGGCTGGGCTGCAGAGCTTGGAGCAAAGGTTGCACTTCTTCAAAAAGAATCAACTGTAGTTTCTCAGGGCAATTGTAGTTCTGCCATCATTCAGTCAAAGTCAACTCCGGCAGGTATAGAAAAATGGATTCATCACACCAACAGTCTCTGCGACTGGAGAGCAGATACAAAACAGCTTCGTGCTTATGCAAAGCATTCCGAAGAAGCAATGATGTGGCTGTATAATCGTGCCGGCTTCACCACTGAAACAGAGTACGGTGACGGAAGCAAGGTTGATGATAATGCCAACTCTGCTACTCTTCTTAATGATGGCGACAAACTGTCAGCCTTCAGAAGTACAAGCGCTGATTTTACAGGCGTATGGAAGGACAGAACAAACACCTATGATTACGGAGATGATCACTGCTATTTCTGGGCACCGTGGATAGGTCCGAAACCATATAACGTTGGACACGCACTTAGAAATATAATCAAAAATGTACAGGAGAAGCATCCTAATCTGGAAACATTTTTCTCAACTCCTGCAGTTCAGATCATCAAGGACGGAAATAAAGTCACAGGTGTCATCGGTAAAAATGCAGATGGGGAATACATACAGTTTAATGCTTCAAAAGCAGTTATCCTTGCAACCGGAGATTATACAAACAATCCAGCCATGGTAGAGAAATATTGTCCGGACATCGCCGACTTCGATAAGAAGCAGCACAGCAAAACCGGCGACGGTCATATAATGGCTATAGATGCGGGAGCTGAAATGGAGCCTCTTGGACATACCAAGATGATGCATGATTTCGATTCCGCGCTTATGTTCGAAGAACCTTTTCTGTATCTGAATATGAAGGGCGAACGTTTCACCAATGAATATACAGGTTTTGTATATATGGGAAATATACTCAGAACCCAGCCTTCATACAAGGGAACTATGCTGGATCCCGGACATGAAGAGGGCTCCAAAGGCTGGTACTGTATGATATATGACAATGATTATATGTCACTTCCAAAAGATGCTTTTGTAGACGGACCGGTTCCTCCACAGGTTATGGAAAAATTTATCCCCGGTGCAGTGGAAGATCCTCAGGGAGTATTCAAGAATCTCATAGATCTTCATAGATGTGATACTCTTGAAGAACTTGCAAAAGAACTGGATATTCCGTTTGATTCCATGAAGGCCTCCATCGACAGATACAATAAGCTTTGTGAAGAAGGCTGTGACAGCGATTTCGGAAAGCCTGCAAAATATATGAATAAAATAGAGAAGGCTCCTTTCTGGGGTGCTCGTAAACATATCCGTGTTTCTGCAGAAGTATCCGGTGTCATAACAAATGAATGTGGTCAGGCACTTAATTCAGACGGAAAGCCAATCGAAGGTCTGTACTGTGTAGGTAACTTAGGCGGACCATTCTATGGTGGTGCAGACTATCCATTCCATCAGACAGGTCTTTCACTGGGAAGATGCTATACCTACGGAATGATCGCTGCAAGACATGCTCTCGATGAAAACTTTGAAGTTTAAAAAATGTGACAGTTTGAATCTGATTCAAACTGTCACATTTTTTACTTTATGTTATTTTACTGTTACTTTTACAGTCTTGCAGATCCCGTTCTGTGTAAATACATAGATCTTACAGGTTCCGTTGCCTACTGCTTTTACTTTGCCCTTCTTATCTACAGTAGCAACCTTTTCATTTGAACTCTCATAACGGAATTTTGCTATATGTACCGATACTTTTTTATTCTTTTTGTAGCTTGCTTTTATCTTAGCTGTCTTTCCGGTTTTAAGCTTAAGCTTAGACTTCTTAAGCTTAAGCGATATCGGATTACCCTTACTTCCTCCTGATGTTGCAGCATGAATGGACTTAGCTGTTGTGATTACTTTTTCAGTCTCAGCAGTATTCTTATATGCTACAACTATAAACTTATAATATGTTCCCTTCTTCAGCTTCTTAACTGTATAACTCTTCTTGGCAGGATCGGTAATCGTTGCTATCTTCGCCATCTTCTTTCCGCACTTAGCGCCGTAGATTATATAGCCGTCTGCACCTTTTATCTTCTTCCATGTAAGCTTGATGGAAGTTTTCTTCGGTGAAGCCTTAAGCATAAGGAATCTATGTGCTGAACCCGGAATATCATCCTTATCAGTATTCTTAACTGTTATCTCTTTTTCCTTTTCCTCAACCGGTATATTCTCCGCATAAGGAATCTCCTTGGTTATGTCAGCATCTGCAGCAGGTGTAGCAGTAGGCTCTCCGGAAGGTGTAACTTCAGGATCAGCTGTCGGAGCTGTGGTTGCAGTCGGTTCTGCACTTGGTTCTTCAGTCGGTGCAGGTGTCGGAACTGCCTTTATAGTGAAATCAGCAGTATCTTCTCCATCTGCTATAACATAGTTGCCGGCATCTTTTCCTACAAGCTTTGCCGTAGCTGTATATGTTCCGGCTTCTGTCTCTTCACCTGTTATCTCAACAGAAACATCATCACCTTCGATAAGTCCGTTTGCAATACTTACTGTTGGCTTCTGAGCTTCTCCGTTATAAGTGATATCTGTATCTGCCCATGAAAGATTCAGTGTCTGTGGTTTAATCTCTACGGTTATCGAACTGCTTGTGAGGGTAAATGTATCCGATCCAACAACATTTGTAACATAACATCTATACTGATATACCCCGACAGGATTCTTTGGAATGATATATTTACTCTCAGTAGCCCCTTCTATATTCTCATTTTCAGACTCACTCTTTTTTATCGCCCATTGATACATTATATAACTACTATAATCAGCATGTGCATCCGGTATTTCTATGAATTTATCTGCATCTCCGTAAACTATACTGATATCCGAAGAAACAGTAAACTCAGGTGGAAGCATCCATCTTGCATAAACTGTAATATCACTATCTATTATTGTATCCTTAGTTATTCTATTTCCTTTTCCCTCAACTGCTGTGTTCCACTCTACAAATCTATGATCCCACGCAGGATTGGCAGGGAATCTGGCCCCCATGGAATCACCCTTTTCTATTGTAAGCTTGCAATAAGCATCCTCATCATCCTTTAGTTTCTTAAATGTAACAGTAACGTAGTCACCTTTTATATCTATATTAGTATCAGCTGCATTTCCGAGATACAGGCCTGAGTATCCGATCGGCACACCGCCATACTCAGTCTCAGATGATGTTTCTGATGATGTACTTGTACAATCTTTAATAACCACAGTACCATCCGCATATGGTGCGATATACCGTTTCGAAAAATTATTGTTATTTCCTTC
>JAFWSY010000063.1 GCA_017519155.1 Eubacterium sp. | reverse complement strand
GGTGTAAAAATCCTCCGGAATATCAAGCTTCTCGGCATAGATTCCTTCTGCCGCGTCTTCTGCTCCGTCAGCTGTTAAAAGCACCGCGTCTTCTGCTGCCTCACCATCTGCTGTGTTCTCTTCCTTTTCATCCGCTGCTTCTGCCTCTGTCGGCTTTTCGATAACTTCTGTGTCTGCCTGCACCTTAGCAGCATTTCCCGGCGTTCCTGCCAAAATAAAAACTGCCGTAATAAAGCATGCGGCAGTTTTCTTAAAAAGTCTTTTTATCATTTTTTCGTCCCCGCTACTTCGTACTGTCCTTAAGAATTATCTCGTATGATGATTCTGTACGGTTCTTAACCTTTTTGCCATTTATAACGTCCATAAGGGTCTTTGCTGCAACAGCACCAAGATTGGTATCATCGAAATTAAGTGATGTTATCGACGGAGTCATATTGTTAAGTATAGTACTGTTATAAAATGATGCTACCTTGATATCATCAGGAACCCTGATCATTTCATTTCGGCATTTTGTGATAACCTGACCTGCTATGGCGTCATCCATACATATCACGGTATCAACCTTCTTGTCTATAATCTCATCAATAATGCTCATTATCTTGATCGGATCGTCCGAATCAAGAAATACAAGTTCAGGGTCATAGCTGAGTCCGTTATCCTTAAAGGCCTCCGCAAAGCCTCTGAATCTTGTTCTTGTGATAACATGATTACTGTCACCACCAATGATGGCAACCCTTTTGGTTCCTTTAGAAATAAGTATATTTGTAAGCTCTCTGCAAGCTTCAAAATTGTTGTTATCTATCTGAATGATCTCCGGATCATCACTGCTTCCTATAGCAACAAACGGAATGCCTGATTCCTTCAGGTATTTTGCCGGCTTGTCATCTATAAGAGTTCTTGTAAGGATGACTCCGTCTATCTTCTTGTTTTCAACTACACGTTTAAGATTCGTATAATTCTCACTATCAACCATGGAAATGATTATATCATATCCGGCTTCTGCCACTACTCTGTTAACTCCAAGAACACATCTGTGGAAAAATGGCAGATCAACGGCCTCATAATCCTCCGGCCATACAACTGCAATATTATAGGTTCTCCTCTTAGCAAGTCCACGAGCCATAGGATTCGGTCTGTAATTGTGTTTATCAATATATGCGAGCACTCTTGACCTTGTTCCATCGCTTATCCTGCCCTTGCCGGATACAGCTCTCGAAACTGTAGTCTTGGAAACTCCAAGTGCTTCAGCTATATCATCAATTGTAATCTTCTCTTCCATAATGACCCCGTTTGTTAAAAAATGGGACCGATCCAGTTCGTGAAAACTGAACCGGCCCCTAAAATCACGCTTTTATAAACTAAAGCTACAACCCGGTATTGAAACAGATCGAATGCTTTTAGGATTAACCCTTAACAGCACCGCCTGTAACACCTTCAACATAGTATCTCTGTAAGCTCATGAAGAGTATTGTTACCGGAACTGCTACGAGAATACCACCCGCGCAGAATCTTGTGAAATAGCCCTGATAGTCGTTTGTCCATACCCATCTCTGGAGAGCAACTGCTACGTTGTAGCTGTCGCTGTGACCAAAAGCAACGTATGATGCAAAGATGTAATCGCACCATGGAGCCATGAATGCTACCAGGAGCTGATAGATAATGATTGGTTTTGAAAGAGGTGCTATAAGAATATTAAGTATCTGCATTCTTGTAGCTCCGTCTATTCTGGCTGCCTCATCAAGTGATCTAGGGATCGTATCAAAGTATCCCTTACATACGTAATAACCCATTCCTGAACCTGCTGCCGATATAAGGATAAGTCCCGGTATAGCTCCCTGCTGTGTAAGTCCGATAGACTTAAGCAGGAAATACAGACAGATCATTGTAAGGAATCCTGGGAACATTCCGAGTACAAGCCAAATGTTCATGAGAAGTTTTCTTCCCTTGAATCTCATTCTTGAAAGTGCGTAGCTTACGCACACTACAACAAATGACTGTACGATTGTAACTGCTATAGCGATGATAAGTGTATTAAGATACCATTTTAAGAACTTGCTCTCGTCTGAGAAAAGGAACTTGTACGAATCAAGCGTCCATCTCTTAGGAAGGAGGTAATTAACCATTCCACCGCCGCCGTCCTCAGGAGAATATCCTCTGAAGCTCTGTAATACGAGACATACGAATGGGAATAACCAGATAATACTTATAATGACGAGTACCAGATATGATACTGCAAGATTTGCTCTTCTTTTTGCTTTCATTACTGGAATCCCTCCTCATCCTTAACTGATGGCATCATGTTGTAAACGATGAGTGAAATAACTGCTACGACTACGAATACCATGATACCGATAACTGCTGCCATCTTATAGTTTGAACTGTTAACTGTCATCTTATACAGCCATGTTACAAGGAGGTCTGTATAACCTGCGTTGTTTGAAAGCTTTGTCGAAAGCGGCTGACCCTGTGTAAGAAGGTAGATGACATTGAAGTTGTTGATATTTCCGATAAACTGTGTAAGAAGGAAAGGTCCTGTTACAAACAGCATGTACGGAAGTGTTATCTTGAAGAACATCTGGAAGTTTGTAGCACCGTCGATCTTAGCTGATTCATAAAGATCTGCAGGTATGTTCATGAGAAGACCTGTAGCGATAAGTACCAGGTAAGGGATACCTATCCAGAGGTTGATCACGATAACGAGTATCTGTGCATATGTTGGGTTCGTCCAGAACGGTATCGCCTTGCTGATCCAACCCCATTTGATAAGGTAAGTATTAACAAGTCCGTCTGCAGCGAACATTTTTCCTACGTAAAGAAGTGAAACGAACTGTGGAACTGCTATTGTCATGATGAGAATAGTTCTCCACATTTTCTTAAACTTAATACCCTTCTTGTTGATGAGCATAGCCAATGCAAGTCCAAGGAAGTAGTTAAGGAATGTTGCGAAGAATGCCCATACAAGTGTCCATGCAAGAACCTTGAAGAAGGTTGAACCGAATCCTGTTCCGCCGAAATTGAAGATCTCCTTGAAGTTATCAAGTCCTACCCATGTAAAGAGCTTTCCAGGTGGTGTGTGATCCATGTCATAGTTTGTAAATGCAACACAGATCATGAAAATGATTGGTAAAACTGTAAATACGAAAATTCCAAGCACTGGAAGTGCAAGAAGTGTTTTGTCAAAGTTACTGTCGATAAGTGAATGCAGATCCTGCATATTTGTAGGAACCGTTCTTCCCTGTCTCAACAGATCATCTGTCTTCTTGTTCTGCTTGAGATTGATTCTCCAGACAAGAATGACTAAGAAAATAGCTGTAATAGCAAGAAGACCATACAGGAGGATAAAGAAGCTGTTGTCACCATATGTGATAACACCAAGATCGTTATATCCGCTTCCCTTGGTACCGAGTGTTCCGAAATCTTCGAGATACGGCATACCTATACCAAAGATATAGAAGAGAAGTCCTGCTTCAACAAGAAGGAACATAATACCTCTTGCAAACTGTCCTCTGAGTATCTGTCCAAGGCC
>JAFWSY010000062.1 GCA_017519155.1 Eubacterium sp. | reverse complement strand
CATTTTTCACCTTCCGGACATAAGGAGACTGAAACAATCATCTCGGCTGTTAAGTATACTATAGAAACTGCGGTTCATGCATTTATTAAGGATGATATCTATCTGGCAGTCAGAGTAGAACCTCTTTCAGAAGCTATTGATCAGCTGAAAGAAATAATCAAGGCTCATCATGTGGAGCGTCTGCAGGAAGGTATCTGCAGTATCGAGGGTGGTGTATCACTCTTCGATCTGGTAAACAGTTTCGAAAGACTTGCATCCCATGCCGCAAATGTATCGCTTCATGTCATAAAGAAAGTAAGACGTGATGAAGAGTTCGATGAGATGCATGGTCACGCAAATGATAATCAGACTGATGAATATAAAGCTCTCTATCATTACTATGAATCGCAGTACATCGAGCCAATACTTGTTCACAACGGCGACAGCTCTTACAGCACAGCTATTAATGCGATAGATGAGACTATTGATAAAAATGAAAAGAAGAAATCAGAAGAAAAGAAGAAAGCTTCTGATAAGTCAGATAAGAATGTCAAGAATGACAAAAATGATAAGAACAGCAAGAACGATAAGAACAGTAAGAATGACAAGAATATAAAGAACGACAAAAACGAAAAGTCAGACAAAAACGATAAGGCTGAAAATGATGAGAAGACGGACGTATTAGCTAAGACCGATAAGAATGTAAGAAATGAAAAAACTGACAAAAATGAAAAGTCAGATAAGAATAATAAGACAGACAAGCAAGACAAGAATGACAATAAATCAAAGAAGAAGACAGGAAAATAAGGAGATTAAAAGTAATGGATAAGTTTCAAAAGGAAAACAGTATCAGTCAGGAAGAATTCAGTTATGCCCAGGAGGTTATAAAAAGACTTTCTGATTACTATGACGGAAAGGTAGTAGGACAGCAGAATCTTAAGTTCGCTCTTGTATCATCTATTATTGCAGATGGACACGTTCTTATAGAGTCTGTTCCGGGACTTGCAAAAACAACAGCTGCAAAAACCATATCAGATGCTGTTAACGGTAAGTTCTCACGTATTCAGTGTACACCTGACCTGCTTCCCAGTGATATCATAGGTACTCAGGTTTATAATCAGTCAACCGGTCAGTTTGATACAACTCTCGGTCCGGTATTTGCAAACTTTGTACTTCTGGATGAGATAAACCGTTCCAGTGCAAAAACACAGAGTGCCATGCTTGAGGCCATGCAGGAAAGACAGGTTACAATCGGTGGTTCAACCTATACTATGCCGGGAGATGTATTTATAGTAATTGCTACGCAGAACCCGATAGAACAGGAAGGAACTTATCTTCTTTCAGAAGCACAAACAGACCGTTTCCTGATAAAAGAAAAGATAACTTATCCTACACCTGAAGAAGAGGCAGAAATCCTTAACAGAATAGAATCAGGAGCAATCAAGAAGACTCCTCCGGTTCTTTCGATAGATGATATTGACAGAGTCCAGGAAATAGCATCAAAAGTATATGTTGATGCATCTATAAAGAAATATATTTCCTTTATCGTTGATGCTACAAGACACAGTGAAAAAGTGCTTCCTGAGGAACTCAGCCGTTATGTAAAGATGGGAGCCAGCCCAAGAGCATCTATCGCATTTATGAAGATAGCAAAGGCAGTTGCTCTTATTTACGGAAGAACCTATGTTACTCCGGATGATGTAAAGCTTCTTCGTCATCAAGTACTTCGTCACAGAGTAGAGCTCAGTTATGCAGCAATCGCTGATGGTGTAACTGAGGAGACAATCATTGACAGAATCGTAGGTGCCATCCAGACACCTTAGTAGAATAATAACCACACAGGGGGCGGTGCGGCCGCCGGATAAGGAATAATATGGATTACGATTATTTAGCACGAATTAAAGCATCCATACAATTATATACAAGAAAGAAAACATCAAATATCCTTGATGGTGAGTTTGGTTCTATATATAGAGGACGAAGCTTCGATTTTGATGATTTAAGAGAGTATGTTTATGGTGACAGTGTACGTGACATAGACTGGAAGTCATCTTCCAAGACAGGTCGTGTACTTATCAGAAGATATATAGCTGAGAAAAAGCATAACATTCTCTTCATCGGAGATTCAGGAAGGAAACTGAGCGGAGATACTGATGCCGGAGAATCAAAAAAAGAAATAGCCATGGATGTTCTCGGAACAATAAGCTATTTGGTTAATGATCACGGAGATGATTATGCGCTTCTGACTCATACGGATCAGGGATATGATTTCACTTTCTTCAAATCAGGCAAGTTTCATCTGGAAAGTATTCTGATGAGATATGAGAAATGTCTTGAACAGGAAGAATCAAAAAGTCTTTCCGAGACTCTTGAATATGTGGCAGAACATCTTAAAAGAAAGATGATCATATTTATCATTACTGATATGGACGGTGAGGCAGGTATCACTGATAATCTGCTGAAAAGACTTACCGTAAGAAATGATGTAATGGTTGTCAGCATTAATGATGCTTATCTGACAGGTTCAAGACTCTTTGATCTTGAGAATAATTCGTATGAAAAACAATATATGCTTCATGATAAAAGAATTCATGAGGCTGAAGTAATTGACAGAAAAAAGAGACTTAAGAAAATAGATGAGCTATATAAGAGATATATGGTCAGCAGAGTAGAAATCAGTAAGAAATCTGAGATTGTTGACAAAATAGTTGAGCTTTTTGATAAGCATAAGAATGAGAGTATTGCACAATGAAAACATCAGTTGAATTACAGGGTCCTTTCATGTACATGATCATATGGGTAATCTTTTCCGTGATCTTTATAGCTGCCGTCGTTGCTGCTCAGATAATTCTGAGGAAAAAGCTTGGTGACAGACTTAAGAGAGAAAAACAGATCAGGATAAAGAAAATTGCTGAATCGACTCTTGAAGGTAAAAAGAAAAAATATATCGGAGAGCTTATCTGTATTGAGTCCGACCTTATGAAGAATCGTATAACCATAAGGGCTGCTTATCAGAAAATGAGTAAATGTATCCGTGGTTTCGTTCGTGAGGTTACGGGATTGAATGTAGATAAATATTCACTTTCCGAGATAAAGTCTGTTGGTATACCGGATCTTACAAGACTGGTTAGTGAGTACTATGAACCGGAGTTCGCAAGAGAGAGCAGGACTGATGTCAGAGGCTCTATAATGAGAACCAGACAGACCATAGAAGGATGGAGGAGATAAAATGCACCTTATACATCCAAGAGTACTGCAGATCGGACTGATCCTTCTGGCAGTACTGATAGTAGTAATGCATGTACTAAAAGTAACAATAAAATATAAGGGTGGTATCAAAGCTGCAAACACCCATTTCGTAAAGAATCTCGATATATATAAGAGCAGAAAGAAGTTCTTTCTCATAACTTCAATCATTTTGGAGGCATGTCTTATAGTCAGTCTGGTGTCATCAATTGTTCTTGTGGCCAGACCTGCCAGAAAGGAAACCGTTAATAACGGAACCAAGAAGAGAGATATCTTCCTATGCATGGATGTTTCTTATTCCATTTATGATCTGAATTATGATCTTGTGGAAAGACTTGAGGGTGTTGTATCCGGACTGGATGGAGATCGCTTCGGTATCTGTATATATAATACCTCTTCAGTTCTGTATGTGCCTATGACGGATGATTATGATTTCGTAAACAGCAAGCTGGAGGAACTTAAGGAGTACTTTGTGCTTCAAAAGGAATTCATGGATGCGTATTATGATAAGAATACCGGCTATATCACTTATAACAAAGCAGATAAGGAAGAATATGAAAAGTATTTGGAGCTTCAGGAAAAGTTGGATTATTATGATGCAGGAACCCTTGTTAAAAACTATATAAAGGGTAGTTCACTCATAGGTGAAGGACTTGCGTCATGTATGTATAGTTTTCCGAGACTGGATGAGGAAGACAGAACAAGAATTGTCATAATGTCCACGGATAATTCTCAGGAAAATCTGGCCAGACCTCTTGTTGAACTGGATGAGGCAGCTGATATTTGTAAGAAGAACGATATCAAGGTTTTCGGTATCTTCCCGAACAAGGATAACTGGAGCTGGCTTAATACAACAGACTATGCTAAGGATGAGCAGGAATTTAAAGAGGCTGTTACAAAGACCGGCGGAAAATACTATAAACAGAGTGATTCTCTGTCGGTGGATGATATCGTAAATGATATAGAGAGAGAAGAAGCACTTGAGGTTGAAGAGGTTACCATTACCAAGGTAAATGATCAGCCGAAGATATTTATGTATATATTGTTTGCTTCTGTCGTGGTAATGCTTGTAATAGGACTGGTGATGAAAATATGATAACGAAACCCATAATACCATTATTTGTTGTAATACCAGTACTGCTTATAGTGCTTGTGTTATATATAATCGGTGTTATCAGAAAAGAAGAAAAATTATTATATAAGATTCTGGCGGGACTCAGGATATCGGTTATTATACTTCTTGTATTTCTTGTAAACTTAAGGATTATGGATAAGAGGTATAACGCAACCATAGAGATGAAGAATCTTGATGTACTCTTTGTAGTCGATACCACCATAAGCATGTGGGCTGAAGATTACAATGGTAAAAATCCCAGAATGGAAGGCGTCATGAAAGATGCGGAATATATAATCGATGAGTTACAGGGAAGTAATTTCGGACTTATAAGATTTGATAACCGCGGACAGATTCTGGCTCCGTTTACACAGGATTCGAATACGGTAAAGGACGCATTTTCCACAATCAAGATGCCTGACAGATATTATGCCAAGGGAAGCTCACTCAATAATTCCTATGATGAGTTTAAGAGTCTGTTAGATTCTTCAAATAAAAAAGCAGGAAGAATGACAGTTGTTTTCTTCATCAGTGACGGTGAGACAACGGACGGTTCCACATTAAAGTCATTTAAGGAACTGGAGCCCCTTATTGATGCAGGTGCTGTACTTGGTTACGGTACCACTGAAGGCGGAAAGATGAAGGATACCTACGGTGGATATATATATGATCAGTCCACCGGAAAGGATGCCCTTTCAATACTTGACGAAGATAGTCTTAAGAATTTAGCACAGGATATGGATATTGATTATATCCATATGAAGAGTACCGCAAATGTAAATTATCTTGTGGATTCTATAAAGAGCGGAAGCTCACTTACCATAGAGAAGGCAGATTCTGTCAGCTATGAAGATACTTATTATATATATGCTGCAATTCTGCTTGCTGCATTAATCCTGGAAGTGATTCTTTTCATAAGAAGAGGTAAATTATAATGACGAAGAGCGAACTTCGGGCAGAGAAAAGAAAGACTAAAAAAGAAGAAAAAATAAAAGATAAAGCACGTATAAAGGCTGAGAGAAAGAAAGACAGAGAGGATTTCTTTAAGATTGATGACCCCATAGGCTTTATGAGGGTAATTAATGTACTCAGTGTTATATTTGTTGTTATGGGACTTTTTCTCGGAATCAGATATCTGATCAATTCAGTCTTTGTTTTTAAATATAATCATGGCAGCTACACAGCCGGAAATTATAATGCCAAGATAGAAGAATTTTTAAGTAAACTGAATATACCTGAAGGATATGTTCCTTACTACAATGCAGGTAATGCACATTATATGAACGGTGATTATGATGAGGCTATTTCATACTATAAGGATGCCCTTGAGTCTCATCCCACAGAAAAGAAGGAATGTGATATAAGAGTTAACCTGGCTCTTGCCATGCTTAAGAAGATAGATTTTGATCATCTGGAAACTGAAAAGCAGAAGGCTAATGCCATAAGACAGCTTCAGTCAGCCAGAAATGTTCTTGTAGAAAAAGGCTGTGCCGATCCTTATGGAACTAATGGACATGATCCGGAGGCTGAACAGCTGAAACAGGATATAGATAAAATGCTTGAAGAACTGGGCGCAGAGCCGGAACCACCTGATAGTGACAACGATGAAGAACAGCAGGGTGGAGGCAAGGAGCAGGAAGAAAAACAAAAATCCTTCCGTGAAGAACAGCTTGAGAAAGACCTGAATGAACAGAAAGAAGAGTCTATGCAGGAACGTAGAGAAGCGGATAACAAAAAACAGTATAGTGAGGATTCCGGTTCTTCAGAATCAGGTGGCGGCAGCGGAAGCAGCTATGATGATTTAAACCAAAAGAATTGGTAGGAACTTCTGATGAGGAAGAAAAAAAGAGTATACAACTTAAAATGGGATAAGCTCGATAATACTGCCCAGATATTTCCCGTTATAGCAAGGGAAGGAATGAGTAATGTATACAGAGTTGCAGTTATCCTGAAAGAGGACATAGATGAAACTACTCTTCAGATAGCGCTTGAAAGAGTTCTTCCTCATTTTGATGTTTTTCGCATGTGCATGAAGAAGGGAATATTCTGGTATTATTTTGAGGAGAACAAGAAGAAGGCTCCCAAGGTAAAAGAAGAGTATACCTATCCATGTATGTTCATAAATCAGTACAGTAACAGTAATTTTCTGTTCAGACTTACTTACTTTAAAAATCGAATTAATCTTGAGGTTTTCCATGCCCTTACAGATGGTAACGGCGCGCTGGCATTTCTTAAAGAAATAACCTATCAGTATCTGAGACTGAAGCATAGCAGTGTGCTGGGAGAGGTAAAGGATTCTCTCGGAGTGGAAACCTCTCTTGATACCTCGGACAGCTATCTCAGACACTACAGAAAAAAACAGAAGAAAAGCTATAAGACTAAAAGAGCGGTTATCATAAAGGGAGATAAACTCCCCATCAACCAGTTTGCAATTATTCACGGTACCATGCCAATAGATGAAATAAAAAAGATATCCAAGTCTTACGGTGTAACTATTAATCAATATCTGGTGGCTGTCTATACCTGGGCTATCTATCTTAATCAGCTGAAGAAAAAACAATCGGATAAACCGGTTGCTGTATGTGTTCCGGTTAATCTGAGACCTTACTTTGAGTCGGACACAAACAAGAATTTTTTTGTGGTTGTAACATCTGTTTTTGAACCGGAAAAGGATGATTACAGCTTTGAAGAGGTTCTGGAGATAGTTAAAACAAGTCTTTCTCAGCAGATTACGAAAGAGAATCTTGAAAAACTGTTTTCTTATAATGTTTCAAATGAAATGAATGTACTGCTTAGAGCTATTCCTCTGTTTTTGAAGAATATAGCAATGAAGCAGGTATATAATGCATCCGCTAAGGCAAATACCACAACTGTTACCAATCTGGGAGTAATGAAGGTGGCTGAACCCTATGAGGATTATATAGACAGATTTGAGGCTCTGCTTTCCATGTCCAAGGGACAGAATATGAAGATGACAGTTTTATCTTATAAATACAGACTTACACTTACCTTCAGCGCATGTATCCGGGAGAGTGATATACAGAGGATATTCTTCAGGAAGCTCAGCGAGGAAGGAATCAATATAGATATAGAAACCAACGGAGTATATTATGTCTAGAAGATGTATCAGATGTAATGTGAATATAGTTGATGATGCAATAGAGTGTCCGCTTTGTCATGGTGTGCTTGAAACAGGAAAAGGTGATGAGCATAGCATAGGGCAGGAGTCGGTTTCACTTACCTATCCCGATGTTACAGCATCTCTTAAATGGATGCAGATAGTTATTCGTGCAGTAACCTTTGCGGCACTTGTTGTTGCAGTGACAGTACTCTTAATCAATTACTATACATTTGACGGAGTATACTGGTCACTTATTGTCATAGCAGGACTGGCCTATGGTGTGATTACCCTGCTGTATTCCTTTAGAGAAAGAAAAAGCATACAAAAGATCATTTTGACGCAGATGATATTTTCCATACCACTGCTGATTGCACTTGATTCCCTGACAGGAGGGGATCAGTGGGCTTACAAATATGCACTTCCGATTCTTTTTATGGGTGTGGATGTGGGTGCGCTGGTACTGATGATAGTCGGAATAGATGGCTGGCAGAACTATATTATGACAGAGATAACTACAATGTTCTTCAGTATAATACTTCTGATATTACATTTTACCGGTCTTGTAGATACTTCATATCTTACAGTTATATCTGTTGCCGTGACCGGATTTATTCTTCTTGGAACAATTATGTTTGGTTCAAGAATGGTTTCAAATGAGATAAAGAGACGATTTAAGATATAGCTTTTTCGTGGGAGAAAACTATGCAGGATGAACTCAGCAGACGAAGTAAGATAATTAAAGCGCTGGTTACTGAATTCAACAATAACAAATACTTTACTGATCTGCATAATGCAGAATCCGGAGTCAGTGAGCTGGAAAAACCCTTTACATATCCGAAGCATCTTGAATCCGAAATAGTAGATATGGGCAATTTCAAGATGGAGGTGCTGAGGTGGAAGCAGTCCCAGAGCAGATGGGTTATACTTCATCTCCATGGTGGCGGATATGTGGGAGCCTTCCGAAGCCATTATAAAAAGATGGCAGGCCTTTATTCTGAGGTGGGAGAAGGGGCCACAGTTGTTTCGGTGGACTACAGAGTTGCGCCGGAGTATCCATTCCCTGCAGCTCTTGAGGATGCCATAGAAGCTTATGACTGGATACTTGATCAGGGATGGCATCGTGAGCAGGTTATTGTTGCCGGGGATTCGGCCGGAGGTGGTCTGGCCATGGCACTTTGTCATACTCTTAAGTCCAGATGGAGAAGACTGCCGGGTGGAATAGTTGCTATGTCACCCTGGACGGATCTTACTGTAAGCGGAAGCTCCTATAAGGATAATTACGATATAGATCCTGTATTCGGAAATGACAGGGCTGATCTTATATATGAGAATCCCTATGTGGGTGATGCAAATCCGAGAGATCCGAGACTTTCACCTGCTTTCGGAGATTTTACGGGCTTTCCGCCTATGCTTATTCAGGTGGGTACCGACGAGATGCTTCTCAGTGATTCGGAGATAGTAGCCGCTAAGGCAAAGGCTGCCGGAGTAAAAGTGAGATTTACAAAGTATAATGGGATGTTTCATGTATTTCAGATATCCGGAACTCTGATGGATGAGTCGAAGCTGGCATGGGCCGAAGTAAAGAGATTTTTAAACGAAATAAAATATTAAAAATATCAGTAAACACGCGTTTCTGTATGTATAGAAACGCGTGTTTATCTTTTGACACTTATGTCAGAATAGTGTAAAATTACAAGTGTATGGGGTATTAAAATTGAATAGTATTGGAGGTTACGTATGGAGAAACAATTTACCAATATGAGGGATATTGCCAGAAGCTTTGCAAATGCAATGAATCTGCTTCGTCCCGAAACAGATAATTATCATCAGAGAGTAGCCTATCTTGCTTATAATATAGCCGGTGAGATGGAATATAGTGCTGAAGAACGAAAGGATCTTCTCTATGCAAGTCTTTTGTTTGATGCGGGTATCGTTCTCATGCCTGAAGCGGGTAGTGAAAAGAGATACTATTTCAAGGATCTTGCTGCAGCAAGTCTTGCAATAATAGGTGATGTTCCGAGACTTAAACCTGTAATCGAGATAATGAAGATAGCCAGTCCTGAGGATGAAGCTGATGAAGCTCTTTATGGAATAGAGAGATTCAAGAATTATGCGGAGATCATAGATCTTTCTGACAGAGTTGCAACTATGCTTGATCCGAGAGATGCAGCATTGAATCAGGTGTCTGATATATGTGATACTGTATCTGATTTTGCGGGAGAGTCAATCAGCAATGCTGTTATAGAAGCATTCTTAAGATTTGCAGGAAGGGAATATGTATGGATGGAGGTTCTTCATCAGCCTGAGATTTTCCTTACCTACATACCTGACATTAATTCAGTTACGCTGGATGATATGATTGAGCTGTCAAGACTCATGTCGAGAATCATAGACTTCAGAAGCTCATATACAACCATGCATTCATCGGGGGTTGCTGCAACGGCAGTAAGACTTGCAGAGATTATGGGTATGTCTGAGGATGAATGTAAGATGATGATGGTTGCAGGTTATCTGCATGATATCGGAAAGCTTAAGGTTCCAAAGAGCATTCTGGAGAAGAACGACAAGCTGACAGATGCTGAGTTCAATATAGTTAAGGAATATGCTTACTATACAAACCTTCTGCTTAAGGATGTGGCAGGTTTCGAACAGATAGGAAGATGGGCATCACTTCATCATGAGAGACTTAATGGTTACGGATATCCTTTCAGACTGTCTGCAGATGATATCCCGATGGGAGCACGTATCATAGCAATAGCTGATATCTTCTCAGCGGTAGCCGAGATAAGATCATATCGTAAGGGTATGAATAAAGAAGAGGTTATTGCAACCTTAAGACAAAATGTTGAAGACGGAGCTATGTCAGGATACATAGTTGAAATGCTTATCAATAATTACGATAACATATACAGCATAAGGGAAAAAGAGGTTACCAAAGAGGGTGCTCGTTACTACGCAGGAGTAGTTGATGCAGAGGAGGTTTAGAGTTATGAAAAAAAGACTTGTTACAAGAAGTGATTTTGATGGACTTGTATGTGCTATGCTTCTTAGAGAGCTGGACATAATAGGTGATATAAAGTTTGTTCATCCAAAGGATGTTCAGGACGGAAAGGTCGATCTGTCAGATAATGATATAACTACAAACCTTCCTTTCGACAAGAGAGTTGCTCTTGCATTCGATCATCATGAGAGTGAGCTTATAAGAAATAAAAAAGAAGATTATGAGGGCAAGTATATAATCGACGGTGATGCAAAGTCCGCAGCAAGAGTTGTGTATGATTATTACGGCGGAAAGGAACGCTTCAAGAAAGTTTCCGATGAGATAATGATAGCTGTTGATAAAGGAGACAGTGCTGACTTTACAGAGGATGAGATACTGAATCCTACAGGCTGGGTTCTCATGAACTTCCTTATGGATGCCCGTACAGGACTTGGAAGATTCCATGATTTCAGAATATCCAACTATGATCTTATGATGGAGCTTATAGATTACTGTGTGGATCATGATATAAACGATGTACTTAATCTTCCTGATGTAAAGGAAAGAGTAGACCTATACTTCGAACAGCAGGAACTTTTCAAGGATCAGCTTAAGAAGATCACCAGAATCGAGGATAAGGTAGCTGTTATCGACCTCAGAAATGAAGAGACTATCTATGCAGGAAACCGTTTTATGGTTTATGCTATGTGGCCTGAGACTGAACTTTCAGTACATGTTGCCTGGGGCTTCAAGAAACAGAATACAGCTGTTATGATAGGAAAATCCATAATCAACAGAAGTTCGGATTTCAATATTGGAGAGCTGTGTCTGACTTACGGCGGCGGTGGCCATGCAAATGCAGGAACCTGCCAGCTGGATAATGATAAAGTGGATGCAGAACTTCCGATAATCATAGATAAACTTAATGGTAAAATACCAGTTTAATTTTTAACTCTCTCCCTTTTGGCTGCCACACAGGCATAATGTGTGGCAGCCTTTTTTCTATGTAAAAATCCGGGGATTATTTATATAAAGGTTAAGTTGAACTAACTAAGTCGTTTCTAGTATAATGGCTATATCTGATTTAAAATTACAAAAGGAGGTCGACACATGGCTAAGCTTAATGCCACTGCGGTGGCAAAAATCGAGGAAATATGCGCCAGATACAAGGATGAAAAGACTCCTCTCATGATGATTCTTAGTGATATTCAGAATGAGTACGGCTATATACCACTCGAAGTTCAGGAAATTGTTTCAAAGAACACAGGCATTTCTGTTGCAGAGATTTATGGGGTAGTAACATTCTACTCATTCTTCTCACTCACTCCAAAGGGAAAATATGTTATCGGATGCTGTCTGGGTACCGCTTGTTATGTTAAGGGTGCACAGCAGGTTATCGATAAGTTCTCAGAGTTAATAGGAATCAAACCTGGTGAAACATCAGAGGACGGACTGTTTACACTTGACGCTCTCAGATGTATAGGTGCTTGTGGTATAGCACCGGCCGTTAGTATAAACGGAAAAGTTTATCCAAAGGTTGAAGTTAATCAGGTTTCTGAAATAATCGAATCCTACAGAAAGGAGGCATCAGCATGAGTAAGATAAATACAGTTGCAGAGCTTGACAGCAAGGTTGCTGCTTGTACAAAATGTCTGGATGACAAGCTTGCAGGTGCAGACGATAAGCGTCATATAGTTCTCTGCGGTGGTACAGGATGTCTCTCAAGTAATTCAAAAGAGATCATGCAGAAGTTTGAAGAGGTTCTTGCAGCAAAGGGACTTTCAGACAAGGCTACAGTTAATCAGGTAGGATGTTTCGGTTTCTGTTCACAGGGACCTTTCGTAAAGATCTATCCTGAAGATACACTTTATCGTATGGTTTCAATCGATGATGTTGAAGAAATCGTTGAAACAGATATTAAAAACGGTGAGATAGTAGAGAGACTTCTCTATGTTGATCCGTCTTCAGCTGAGAAGAAGACAAAGCAGGAGGATATCAACTTCTACAAGAAGCAGCGTCGTGTTGCTCTTCACGGATGTGGTGTCATCAATCCTGAAGATATAAATGAAGCACTTGGAATGGGAGCATTCCAGGGACTTAAGAAGGCTCTTTCCATGACACAGCAGGAAGTTCTTGATGAAGTACTTGCTTCAGGACTTCGTGGACGTGGAGGCGGCGGCTTCCCTACAGGAAGAAAGTGGCAGTTCGCTTATAATGTTGATGCTGATCAGAAGTATGTTGTATGTAACGGTGATGAGGGAGATCCGGGTGCATTCATGGATCGTTCTATCCTTGAAGGTAACCCACTTGGAGTTATCGAGGGTATGATGATTGCCGGTTATGCTTTTGGTGCTTCAGAAGGTTACTTCTATGTACGTGCTGAGTATCCTATCGCTGTTAATCGTCTTAAGATTGCTATCAATCAGGCAAGAGAGATGGGACTTCTCGGCGAGAATATCATGGGAACAGGCTTCAGCTTTGACTGTCATATCAGACTTGGTGCCGGTGCATTCGTATGTGGTGAGGAGACAGCTCTTCTTAACTCTATCGAAGGTAAGCGTGGTATGCCAAGACCAAGACCTCCTTTCCCTGCAGTTAAGGGACTTTGGGGCAAGCCAACCTGCGTTAACAATGTAGAGACACTTGCTTGTGTACCATATATCTTACGTGAAGGCGCTGCAGAGTTCGCTGCAGTTGGTACAGAGAAGTCAAAGGGTACTAAGGTATTTGCTCTTGGTGGTAAGGTTAATAACGTTGGTCTCGTAGAGGTTCCTATGGGAACAACTCTTCGTGAGCTTATATATGATATCGGTGGCGGTATCCCTAACGGTAAGAAGTTCAAGGCTATTCAGACGGGTGGTCCTTCAGGCGGATGTCTTACAGAAGAATTCCTTGATGAGCCAATCGATTTCGATAACCTCGTTCAGAAGGGATCTATGATGGGTTCCGGTGGAGCTATCGTTATGGATGAAGATAACTGTATGGTTGACGTTGCTAAGTTCTACATGGAGTTCATCTGTGATGAGTCCTGTGGTAAGTGTTCACCATGTCGTATCGGTACTAAGAGAATCCTTGAGATACTTACTAAGATCACAGAGGGTAAGGGAACTATGGAAGATCTCGATACTCTTGAAGAGCTTTCTAAGACTATCCAGAAGAATTCACTTTGTGCTCTTGGACAGACAGCAGCTAACCCTGTTAATTCAACACTTAAGCATTTCAGAGATGAGTATATCGCTCATATCGTTGACAAGAAGTGTCCTGCTCATGTATGTAAGAGCCTTATGCAGTATAAGATCGATAAGGATAAGTGTATCGGATGTGGACTTTGCGCTCGTAACTGTCCTGCAGGCTGCATAGAGAAGACTGACTATATCGCAGAAGGTCATAAGCTTCCATCAATGCAGATCGATCCTGATAAGTGCGTAAAGTGCGGACTTTGTATGAGTAACTGTAAATTTGCAGCAATATCAAAAGAATAAGGAGGTAACTACTATGGCGATGGTAAATATTAAAATAGAAGGCATCTCCTATCAGGTTGAGGAAGGCATTACTATCCTCGAGGCTGCTAAGAAATGCGGATATGAGATCCCTTCACTTTGTGCATTTAATCACGGTGAGTGCAATCAGGGTTCATGTCGTGTATGTCTCGTTGAGGCAACCGGCGCAAGAGGTCTTGTAGCATCATGTGTATACCCTGTAGCAGAGGGAATGGAAATTACTATTTCTTCTCCTGCTGCAACAGCAGCTAGACGTCAGAGCGTTGAACTGCTTCTTTCAAATCATAATAAGAACTGTCAGCAGTGTGACAAGAATGGCCAGTGCGAGCTGCTTCATGTAGCTAATATCACAGGCGCAAGAGAGGGTGCTTTCGAAGGTGTTCATTCAGAGACATATTTCGATGAGATAGCTCCTGGTCTTGTAAGAGATACATCTAAGTGTATCCTTTGCGGAAGATGTATTGAGAGATGTAAGAACGCTCATGGTCTTGGAATCCTCGGATTCGAGAACAGAGGTTTCAGTACATTTGTTGCTCCTGCTGAAAACAGATCATTTGCTGATTCACCATGTATCCAGTGTGGTCAGTGTGTAAATGTATGTCCTACAGGTGCTCTTATGGAGCATTCAGAGATAGATAAGATTGATGCAGCATTTGCTGCCGGTAAGGTAGTTATCGCTCAGGCTGCTCCTGCAGTTAGAGCTGCTCTTGGTGAAGAGTTTGGCTTCCCTATCGGTACTCCTGTTACAGGTAAGATGGCAGCTGCTATGAGAAGACTTGGATTCAAGAGAGTTTACGATGTAAACTTTGGTGCTGACCTTACAATCATGGAGGAAGGTACAGAGCTTCTCGGAAGACTTACAAATGGTGGTACTCTTCCTATGATCACATCATGTTCACCAGGATGGATCAACTATGCTGAGTACAATTATGGAGATCTTCTTCCACACCTTTCATCATGTAAGTCACCTCACCAGATGCAGGGTGCTATCATCAAGTCATACTGGGCAGAGCAGAATGGTATTAAGCCGGAAGACATTTTCGTTGTATCTGTAATGCCTTGTACAGCTAAGAAGTTTGAAAAGGATCGTGAACAGCTTAAGGTTAACGGTCTTAATGATGTAGATGCTGTTATAACAACAAGAGAGCTTGCTCGTATGATCAAGAGAAGTGGTATCCTCTTTGACAGACTTCCTGATGAGGACTGGGATCAGGATATCATGGGTGATTATACAGGTGCTGGTGTTATCTTCGGTGTTACCGGTGGTGTTATGGAGGCAGCTCTTCGTACAGTTTACTTCAAGCTTACAGGTAAGGAATCTGAGCCAATCGAGTTCAAGGCTGTTCGTGGTCATGACGCTGGTATCAGAGAGGCTTCACTTGATATCAATGGAACAACTGTAAATGTAGCTATAGCTTCAGGTATGAAGTCAGCTAAGGTTCTCCTTGATGAGATCAGAGAAGGAAAGTCAAAATATCAGTTCATCGAGATCATGGGATGTCCTGGTGGATGTATCAACGGTGGTGGTCAGCCATACGTTCGTGAGTGCTTCCTTCCAAATGAGTCTGATGATATCATGGATACATATAAAGAGAAGAGAGCTCAGGCTCTTTACACAGAGGATGAGAGACAGACACTTCGTCAGTCACACAACAATCCTCAGATCATTGAGCTTTATGAGAAGTTCCTCGGCGAGCCTAACAGCCATAAGTCACATGAGCTTCTTCATACAACTTATGCAGCAAGAGAAGGTTTCAATGAAGTTCAGTAATTCTTTACAATAATAATGTAAAAGGATATAATAGCTAGCGGATGGGTAACCATCCGCTAGTTTGTTTTATATAGTAAGGAAAATAGTTATGCCATATGAAAGTTATAAGACGGTAGAAGATTCCCGCACGGAATGGATGAAATGTATCCAGTACGAGGATATAAACGGAAATGGACGACTCTTCGGAGGACGTCTGATGGAATGGATGGATGAGGTTGCAGGTGTAGCTGCTATCCGCCACTGTGGAGGTTATGTTACTACAGCAGCTATTGATAATCTCCAGTTTAAAAAGGGCGCATTTATCAATGAGATAATTGTAATAAGAGCAAAACTCACGTATGTTGGAAGAACTTCCATGGAGGTTCGAGTGGATGTATATGTGGAGGAACGTGATACAGGAATCCGCAGAGTGATCAACAGGGCATACTTCACAGAGGTTAATGTGGATAATAACGGAAAGCCACTTCCGCTTAAGTACGGTCTTACTCTGGAGACAGAGGCTGAGAAGGCTGAGTGGGAAGGTGCTAAGAAGAGGCTTGAAGTTAGACGACAAAGAAGAGTAGAAGGTTTTTAAGAAAGAATTAAAGGAGGATACTATTATGAGTGATTATTATGAGAATCAGGATCAGAACAATAATCAGCTGTATAACAATGGACAGAATCCGTTCAGGGATCAGTTGATGAATGGTGGACAGAGTCCTTACGGTGAACAAAGTTCATATGGTTCACAAAGTCCTTACGGTGGTCAGCCACAGGCTGGTGGACAAAATCCATACGGAGGACAGAACCCATACGGAGATTCATATTATGATCAGATGTACGGTGCACAGCAGGCACAGATGCAGAGCGGACTGAATCTGAATGGCGCTGTTGGTCAGGGAGCTGCTCTTGGATTTGAGGCTCTTAATTCAGTGCTGGGAAGATCGTTTCTCTATATGTTTATAGCACTGCTTCTGACAGGTATAACATCTGTTATAGTAGCTTCATCACCGGCTCTGCTTACAGCTATTTTTGCATCTGGAAGATTCAGTCTGTTAATTATATTTGGTCTTGAGATAGGAATAGTTATTGCATGTACAGCAGCGATGAAGAGTAATAATGCGACTCTTTCGGCAATACTTTTTGCAGCTTATTCCATTATAAACGGCCTTACATTTTCCGTTATATTCCTTGCATTCCAGCTGAGTTCTATAATAAATGTATTCTTTACTACAGCACTTGTATTTGGAATAATGGCATTTTTAGGTGGTGTTACAAAGAGAGATCTGACAAAGCTTGGAAATATACTTCTCGCAGGACTGATTGGAATAATCATAGGTTCTGTAATAAATATATTTGTTGGATCATCAGGTGCTGACTTTATCATAACAATCCTTGGTGTTGTTATATTCATGGGCTTCACAGCTTACGATGTAAATAAGATAATTAAGTTATCTAATTCATATACAGGACTTTCGACAAATGTTATAGCTCTTTATGGTGCTATGCAGCTTTATCTGGACTTTATAAATCTGTTCCTTAAGCTGCTCAGACTGTTCGGAAAAAGAAAATAAGTTGATTTTAAGATAGAGATTAGGTTATAATCGTATTTGCGACTATAGTAACGGTTAAAGATTTCTAACAGGCCGTTATTAAAATAATTATTACGGAGGTAAGAAAATGTTAGTATCAGCTAAAGAGATGCTCGAGAAGGCAGTTGCAGGCGGATATGCAGTTGCACAGTTCAACATTAACAATCTTGAGTGGACAAAGTCAATTCTGCTTGAGTGTGAGGAGCTTAAGACTCCTGTTATACTTGGTGTATCAGAAGGTGCAGGAAAGTACATGGCAGGCTTCAAGGTAGTTTCAGCTATGGTTAAGGCTATGGATGAATCACTTGGAATTACAGTACCTGTTGCACTTCACCTTGATCACGGTTCATATGAAGGTGCTAAGGCTTGTATCGAAGCAGGTTTCACATCTATCATGTTTGATGGTTCATCACTTCCAATTGATGAGAACATCGCAAAGACAAAAGAGCTTGTAGCTATCTGCAACGAGAAGGGAATCTCAATCGAGGCAGAAGTTGGTGGAATCGGCGGAGAAGAGGATGGCGTTTCATCAACAGGTGAGTGCGCAGATCCAGCTGAGTGCAAGATGATAAATGATCTTGGTGTAGATATGCTTGCATGTGGTATCGGTAATATCCATGGTAAGTATCCTGATAACTGGGAAGGACTTCAGTTCCAGGTTCTCGAAGCTGTTAAGGCTGAGATAGGAAATACTCCACTTGTACTTCACGGTGGTTCAGGTATTCCTGATGAGCAGATAAAGAAAGCAATCTCTATGGGAGTTGCAAAGGTTAACGTTAATACAGAGTGTCAGCTTGTATTTGCAGCTGCAACACGTAAGTATATCGAAGAAGGCAAGGATCAGCAGGGTAAGGGATATGATCCACGTAAGCTTCTTGCTCCTGGTGCACAGGCAATCAGAGACGAAGTTAAGGATCGTGTAGCTGTATTCGGATCAGCCGGAAAAGCTTAATTTACTACGTTTTTTCAGAGAGGTGCCGCTAGATACGGTGCCTCTTTTTCTATTTATTAAAAATTTGTTAACCTTTTGTAAAATAATTACAAATAATTATAGCTTTTTTTGTTAGATATAGTGTATAATAGCAAGGTAGATGTTTTGCAAGAAGCTTTAAGGAGAATAGACATGATTCTACTTCAGACACAAAAAGAAGAGTTTTCTAAGT
>JAFWSY010000061.1 GCA_017519155.1 Eubacterium sp. | reverse complement strand
GAAGGCTGAAATAGCTGCAAAATCCATTTTTGGTGGTGGCGGTTCGGAGAATATGCCTGAGACAGCTCTTACAGATGATGACTTCAAGGATGGGAAAATTGATGCCATCAGTATTCTTGTAAAAGCAGGACTTGTTCCTTCTAGGGGTGAGGGACGTCGTGCTATCGAGCAGAATGGTGTTGCAGTAAATGGTGAGAAGGTTACTGATATTCATGCAGAATATGAAAAGGATGTATTTAAGGAAGAATTCGTTATCAGAAGGGGTAAGAAAAACTTCCGTAAGATCGTTTTAGCATAGATTTTTACTACATCCTGTATATGGGAAAGGGGTAATTAATATGTCTCTCTTAGATAAGTTTGACCTGATTAGAAAAAGAGAAAATATTGAGCTTACAGGGTTCGAGGACAGACCGATTGATCTTGAGAAAGAGCTGAATCTCTATACCCGCGACGGACAGTTCTATGTTCTTCTTGTTGATGCAGATAATGAAGAAAGAGTCGCTATTGAGAGAATGATTGATCAGACAGGCTGTTATGTAACATCTGTTTCCAGCGGAATACAGTGCATGATGGAGATTACAAAGGATATGTACAACCTTATCCTTTTGTCACGTAATATGCCCCGGATGGATGGTATACAGACTCTCAGAAATATCAAATCAAGTGCACAGAGCAAATGCCGTGATGCAAAGATTTACATCATACTTGATGAGAAGGTTGATGAGCCGGATATATTCTTCGAAAATGAAGGATTTGACGGTATACTTCGTAAGCCTATAGACAGGACTATACTTCAGAACATAATTATTAATCTTGTCCCTCCTAAGATGCTTCCTGATGACGATGATCTGATAGAGGATATCAGAGAAGTTGCTGAGGATGCTGAAACACTTAAGGGATGTGATGTCAGACTTATTGAAGCGCTTAAATTCTTTAAGGGCGATATGAATGAGTACATTGCTGCTGCAGACAAATTCTGTGAAGATTATGATGTCTACAGTGCCGACCTTCTGGATGCCCTTTATACAGGAAAAAATAATGATTATATGAACATGATGCGTTCTTGCCGTGAGGCAGCCAGAAAGATTGGCGCTGTATATCTCGCAGATTGTTTTGATGATCATGTAAATATGGCTAAGGCTGATACACTTGATGTTGCTGAAAGCAACTGGCAGGCACTTGTTTCTGAATGGGAAAAAGTTGTTGCCGGTATCTCTGCTTGGCGTGGAAAAACTAATGAAGTTTCCAACTCAACAGATGTGCTTATTCTTCAGACAAATGGTATCAAGCTTAAACCGAAAGATATAAAGGAGAGAGCAGAAGATATACTTTCCTCTCTTGAAAAAAATAATAAAGAGGAAGCAGAAAAGAAGCTTTCTAAACTTGCTGAGTATGATCTTGAGGCAGATATCCGCAGAAAGATAGATCAGGTAAGACGAGCATTTGAGAAAAACAACATAAATATTGCCGTAGATATACTTAAAGGAATGCTTTAAACGGACTTTAGTCCTCTATGATGAGAAGGTCATCGTCCGTATCTTCAGCGGGTTTGTTCTTTTTGGCTTTCTTTCTGATTCGTTTTATATGAACCTTATAATTGTTATGTTCAGCCACGAAGTTCTTTGGCATGAGTTCGATTACATACTTGTTTAGGTCTACATCGTAGAGGTCTGATATAATAGCTATTAATTCCGGAGAAGGATGACGTTTGCCACATTCATAATTGCTGTATCGCTGCCTTGTCATATGCAGCATTTCGGCTACTTCATCTTGTGTCAGGTTGTGATCGTAGCGTAGTTTGCGGAGTATATTTCCCCAAAATATTCTATGATTGTTATTGTCTGGCATTTTGGCTCCTTTCTGAAAAAATTTGATTAATTTTTTTGAATATATGTTATAATCAATTAGTGTCTTTTTAGTATTATTTGAGAGGTACAATTTGATTATAACATTTATTTTTTTTGTGCTTAGTGTGGGAGGTTTACTATGAGTAAGGCTGATGAAATTTTTATTGCAATGTGTAATAGTATACTTAAGGAAGGCTATAGTACAGAAGGTGAGAAGGTAAGACCTAAATGGCCTGACGGAAGCTTTGCTTATACTATTAAAAAATTCGGTGTTGTGAACCGATATAACCTGCAGGAGGAATTTCCTGCTATAACACTTAGGAAAACATATATCAAATCTGCTATAGACGAGATACTCTGGATATGGCAGAAAAAGTCAAATAATATTAATGATCTTAAATCATCTATCTGGGATGAATGGGCTGATGAAGATGGCTCTATTGGTAAAGCTTACGGATATCAGCTGGGTGTTAAACACCATTATAAAGAAGGGGATATGGATCAGGTAGACAGAGTTCTGTATGATCTTAAAAATAATCCTTACAGCCGCAGGATCATGACCAACATATATGTTCATCAGGATCTTAGCGAGATGAATCTCTATCCATGTGCATACAGCGTTACATTTAACGTAACGGGCGATAAGCTGAACGCGATACTAAATCAGCGTTCCCAGGATGTGCTTGCAGCAGGAAACTGGAACGTGGTTCAGTATGCAGCACTTGTCATGATGATCGCACAAGTTACGGGCTTTAAGCCGGGAGAGCTGGTTCATGTTATAGCTGATGCGCATATATATGATAAGCATATTCCGATCGTTGAAGAGCTTATCAAGAGGGAGACTTATCCTGCGCCTAAAGTAACTCTTAATCCTGAAGTAACTGATTTCTACAAGTTTACGACTAAAGATTTTACAGTTGAGGATTATGTCACAGGTCCGCAGATAAATGATATCCCGATTGCTATTTAATTAAAGATTTACAGGGGTGTTATATGTCTCATAGGACGGTTTGTTTTCGTAGTTTACGAAGAAAGGAAGGTTATTATGAAGCTTATCGTTAATGCTGACAAAAACTGGGGGATTGGTCTTAAGGGCAAGCTGCTTGTTTCTATTCCTGAGGATTTGAAACAATTCAGAAATGAGACCATGGGACATACTGTAGTTTATGGAAGAAAGACCCTTGATGGTTTTCCGGGGGGACTGCCGCTCAAGGGAAGAAGAAATATAATACTAAGCTCAAAAAAGGATTTTACCGCTAAGGATGCGATTGTTGTCAACAGCGTTCAGGAACTTTTTGATACTCTTAGGGGAATAGACTGCGATGATATATACATAATCGGTGGTGGAAGCATCTTCAATATGATGGAACCGTATTGTGATGAAGCCATCGTTACAAGGCTTGATTATGCCTATCAGGCTGATACATTTTTCCCTAATCTGGACGAAAAAGAAAACTGGAAAATTGTTGATACAAGTGAGGAACAGACTTGTTTCAGTATCGAATATCATTTCGTCAGATATAAGAATGAATCTAAGCTTGAAATGCCTTGAAATAAATCTGTCTAAAGGGTATAATTAAGAGTGAGTTTGAAATAGGAGGGGGTACTATGGCAGATAGTATTTTGGTTACTACAGGTACTAGTATTGAGGGGTATAGCGTACATGAGTACCTGGGATTTATTTCCAGTCAGGCTATTCTCGGATCTAATTTTATTTCCGGTATAGCTGCCAATGTTACCGATGTAGCAAGAAGGGATACAGCCAAGCTTGAGCAGTGTCGTGAGGATGCTGAGAGACAGCTTATCAAGGCTGCCCAAAAGAGGGGGGCTAATGCTATAATCGGCATGAGTATGACCTATGCACCGTTTGAAGCAGGTTCCTTTGGAATCATTGTTTCCGGAACAGCTGTAAAGGTCAACAAAATCGTCAATGTTAGTGACAGTGTTCATAAGGAACTTTACGTAACAAATTATTACACTCGTCTTGTTCCTAGACCGGTTAAGGTCGTTCTTGATGGTAATTCACAAAGCATAAATATCAAGCTTGTATGTTACAACTATAATCATGAAGATATACAGGCAATCAGATGTGATGTTGAGTATACAAATCTCTATGATGAGAGACTTGTTGTCAAAAACATCGATTTTGTGTTTAGTGAGAATATTAATCAATCGGTTATCGAATCCGATTACATCATGAGCAAGGTCGCTCCAAATGATCTGATGCTTCTTAAGGATGCTAAGATAACACTTAACAAATATGCAACTCCTCGTGGAGTTTATGCATGTAATGATGTTCCGATAAATGTAACCTTAAGTCCGAGAAGACTTCAGGCTCTTAAGGAAAAACGCGGAATAGATGCTGTTGAGAAGTATAAGACAGATGGTATGATCTGGACCTGTAACTGCGGACATGTTAATGAAGCAGGCTCTGAAGAATGTATAGTCTGCGGACGTAAGCAGATGGATATAATGACAAAGGCTTCTTTCAATTACGAGGAAATGATCGATCGTATGAAAGAGAAGGAATATGTTGTTGAGATAAAGGATGTACTTATGCAGTACATCAAAGAAATTGATTCGGGAGTTCGTCTTGAACTTCTGGAGATCATGGAATCAGGTCTGCAGTATGAAAAGACTCGTGGAAACATGAAAGAGACAGTTATTGAGAAGGTTGAAAAGGTCTTCGAAGATAAGACTGCAGATGATTGATCAAATCAGTATTAAATTTTGAGAGGTATTAACTTGAGTTCCGGATTAAGTATGGCCAGTGTTAACAAAATAAAGGAACTTGCTGCAGCTCATGAATATGAACTTGCGGTTGGTATTTTGGATTCCCAGGATCTGGAGAAATCATATAACCCGCAGTTCCTTCATGTATGTGCAGAAATATATGAAAACGTGGGCAGAATGACAGAAGCCAGATACTACT
>JAFWSY010000060.1 GCA_017519155.1 Eubacterium sp. | reverse complement strand
TATCGTTCTGTTACCTGCTTGTAATTTACACGCACCATTAGTAACAGCTCCGGTAAGTCCCGCATCTGCTGTAACAGAATCATCATTGCCGAATCTTTCAGACATCTTATTCAGGAAATACTTGATATCTATTAATCCTGACTTATCAATATCCTTAGGATATATAGGGAATACTTCTTTCCAATGTTTACATTTACTGAGCCATGAAGCTTCAACAAGCGGAAGATTTATATCCATCAATTTTTCTATAAATGCTTTTGCATCACATTTAATAAACTGTTCTATATGAACACCTTTTTTTGAATGTTCAACTTCATCAATATCTACGACAACAACCTGCGCCTCTCTGGCAAACTGATCTCTTTCAGGGCCAGTTACTTCTATAGCAAGCCTTGTTCCAAGCGCTAAAACAAGATCCGCATTCTGTATAGTAAAATTGGCATATCTATTAGCCCCACCGGCTCCAACAACTCCAAAATTCATTTCATTCTCATACGGAACCAGATCGTAAGCAAGTCTTGTAAAAACAGTAGGAATACGAAGTTTATTGATTAGATTGTTAATCTGCTCCTCCGCTCCAGCATATCTAACTCCCTGTCCTACGAGAATTACAGGTCTTTTAGCATTATTGTATCTTTCAACAAAAGAATCAATATCCTCTTTAGAAGGCTCTAGTTTTTTAGTATTGTATCCTTCTTTATCTGGATTAAACCTATTCAGATTATCCTCATTTACCATAGAATTTTGAATATTAAGAGGAACGTCAAGCCAAACCGGTCCCCTTCTACCTTCCTTAGCAAGAAAAATAGCTTTATCAATATGATATGCTATTTCATTTGCATCAGATATGGTTACAGCATATTTCGTTATTGGTTTTACTATAGTTTCTGTATCAGCTTCTTGAATACCCACCTGTCTTAACGGAAGTCCCGAAGCTTTTACGGTTTGATCATAAGGTTGCTGACCTGATACAACTATCATGGGTATACTATCCTGCCATGCATGCAGAACTCCGGTTAAAGTATTAGTTCCGGCACAGCCTGTAGTAACAACGCACGCTCCGAAATTGTTATTGTATAAGGAATAGGACAATGCAGCCATAGCACATGCCTGCTCATGGTGCATTCCAACCCCTTCCACATTTTCATTTCTTCTTAAGGCATCCATCATATATACGCACTGTCCTCCAGGAACATAGAATATATGATTTACCCCCTCCTCATTTATCCTTTTTATTATATAGTCTGCTACTCTTATCATATATTTTACCTTATCACTCTATTATTTCTTGGGTATAGCCCAAAATATAGTATGAAATCCCCCTCTGAGATAATAATCATAATCACAACCTAAACTATTTATATATGCTGGAATATTTATCATATCATTCTTACGATGATAAACACATATGGCAAGACATGGTGCATGTTCTTTTATTAATCTCTCAGCCCCTTTAAGGGCATCCAATTCTGCCCCCTCAATATCCATCTTGATATAAAGTCTTCCCTTTATATCAAGATTAAGATCATCCATTCTTCTTATTTCAAGCTTAATACCATCAAAAGAATCGTCTACATCAACAAATCTTCCGGCATCCTTTTGATTATTATCCGGAAATTCAAAGCCTAATACAGCATTTTTATTTCCGACTCCATATTCTAAGACATTTAATTCATAACATAAATCATGAAACTCTTTATTATTTCTAATTATTTCAGCATTTTCATGATCCGGTTCATAAGCATAATATACAACCTTTTTTTCAGGAATATCTGTGCACACCTGAACAATACTATCTCCTATATATGCTCCACAATCGAATACAGTAGCATATTCATTTGAAGCTTCAGGGAAGTCATGTCCATGCCAATAAGTCTCAGCAAAATAGTACATATCCTCTATATCCGAATATCTTACGAGCTCAAACGAATCTTTTTCCGACTCATATGTTTTTGAATACCTCAACTTATCATATATCTTAAGTGACTCTTCATCCTTAAACATTTGCCTTACGTCGTCATAAATACTTTCATTTACAGGAACTCTTGTTTCTGAAGCAAAATCATCATTCATAACACAAGGTCTTAAACAAGTATACGGATTTGGTACAATTAACTTATTATAATCCAATCCACACTCTTTTCCGTAATAATCTATTATATTGGTAGATTGAAACGCATTTACTGCCAATATTGCACAGACATCATCTCTATTTAATACATCTTTAAATTGAGAAAGATTTTTTACATCTAAATCTTTATATTTTTTTATCTTTCTAGAGTGTTCATCCATATTATCTGCCACACCTAGTAATTCCATTTTACTTTCCATAAGCTGAGGAGCTAATCTATCAGCCATTACTCCACCACCTAGAAGAATATACCCCTTATAATCATTTAACACATTTGACATTACAATTCACTCTCCATTAATTATTTATCTAAGTCCACCATCAACTCTAAGCACCTGTGCCGTAATAAACGACGACATATCGGAGCCAAGAAAAGCTACTGTATCAGCAATTTCTTTCGGCTCTCCTTTTCTATGCATTATATTCATTGATAATGCTATTTTCTCATCTTCTTCGTTCATGCTGTTTCCCATATCAGTTGCAGTAAGTCCCGGAGCAACAGCATTAACTCTGATATTATATGGTCCGTATTCAACAGCAAGTCTCTTTACTTCTCCTATAATAGCAGCTTTGCTTGCACTATATTCGATATTAGCACCTCCATCATATGCTGCAGAAGAAGATATAAAAACAATGCTCCCTTTTTTATTACGCATCATACTACGTGCCATAAGCTGTGTAAGGAGCATTGGACCAAACAGATTTACATTAAAAGCCTCACGAATAGTATCCATCTTAGTCATTGCAAATGAATTAAGAGGATTACTCATGCCGGCATTATTAACCAATATATCTATATTTTTTTTATTTCCATCATTGTCTTTTGTGCTGAGAATAGTTTTTGCTCCTTCTCGTATCTGATCTTCATCAGACAGATCCATATAAATTGGAATTATGTCAACCTTATAATCATTCTTTAATGACTCTATATAGGCCGAAAACTCATCGCTATCCTTTCTCACCACAGCAAAAACATCCGCTCCGTTACGAGCAAAGTTTTCCAGCATAGCTTTTCCTATTCCCCTATTACAGCCTGTAATGACTGCAGTCTTACCTTCTAATAACCCCATATCTCTCTTCCAATCTTCATTATTTTGTGTCTATCTTACTTCTGAATAGTTATTTATCTTTCGTATACATATACAACTCTGGACACAGCTTCTATCATACGATATCCGTCCCATGTGAATTCCAGTCCCATGGTATCTCCGATATCGACCACACGGTCTACTCCCCGGACTCCTTGCTCCTGTACGAATCTGACGATTTCTTTCTTATCTATACCTAGCACAGCGACCGTCTGACAGTACTTACCCATAATGGATATTATATCACTTAAAGCGCCTGTTGTGAACTGTAAGAAGTATCCTCCACCCATCTTATAGTCCATCACATCCTCAGATAACTCATCCAGATCAATAATGAAAAGCTTATTGCTTTTACTCTGAAGATGAACACCTTCTTTATTCATGGATAATTCAGTAAACATCGATAGTTTATCCACCGCCTGAATAGTCTGCATCTCATATCTTTTACTTACTTCCTGTTCGAGAGAATCCCAGAATATTTTTTGAGCCTTCTTTGTATCTTCTTCCGACTCTCCCAGCCATACAACTATTCTCGGAGAACTACATGCATTTTGATCCGAATAATAAGTATCTGTATAGAACTTCTTAGCAATATCCGTTGCTATATTCCTTGCCTCATCATCTCCTGGTTCTTTATCCTGTATCATTTCCAGATAATTCTTTGTATCAATAACAGCTATGGAATGCCTGTCTGCAAAGCACATCTCTATAGCTCTAGGAGGTATAGGATAACTTCTTATCTGCTCGATAGTCCTGTTTCCTCCCCAGATGATCCTTATATCGCATAGAGAAGACAGATACGCTGTTATCTCATCAGAGTGTTCGTATCTGATTATACAGATATATTGTTTCATTTTTGTGAACTCTTCTTTTTCAAGAATTCTATTAATCGCAGAACAGATTATGTCAACCTCTTCAAATTCTTTATTCGATACACGAATTATTGTTATATTACCAGCAAGAAGAGATGATGTCATGGAAACCGCGAAATTAACCGGCACATTCGAAGGTGCTATATGAAATGCAACTCCTCTTCCCATTCGGTTTATATCTTCTCTATCTACATCCTTTTTTACCTGTTCTATAGAAGCCTTACGTATCCAGTATGCATAGGACATCACATCCGTGTGATTTCTTATTCCGGGAATAGCTAATAATTCTCTTGAAAGATCTGATAAAAAATCCACCACAAGCTCTGAAAAAGAAGGTAATGAAGGTATCTTAGCTGCATCCTCTAATATGTAGCTTCCTCCAACAAGATATGCTATTTTCCCTGCAAACAATTCACCCATATAATCCAAACCTTTTAACTACGTTTCATCTTATCTGCATATGTATCACTGCAGCCTCTTAGCTCAGCGCTCTTCATTCTTCCAAGTATCTGTATATATTTACCTTTTCTGCCGCAAGGACAATCATCCTCTCCAAGTATCATTCCTTCATCTTCAGTCAGAAGTGAATGCCCCGGATAGGAATGCGGAAGGATTGATACCGTCTGAATGATACCCTTCTCTCCTATACCCTTTACAGAAAAATCATTAGCATCTCTTATAAATACATCCGAATAATTACTTGCATGGAGATGTCCGCATTCACACTCTGCATATATGCATCCCGTCTGTTCCACCATAGCATAATGATCCAGGAAATGTTTGATCCCGAAAGTTTCATTCATTCTTCTCTTGAATTCGTCCTGAGATATGCTTTCTGACACAAGCTTCTTCCAACCTCCACCGGTCATGAGAAATGCTTCTGAGAAGTCATATCCTGTGAATGGAGAATCATCAAAAGACTTTACAGACTGATAAAAATGCTGCCAAACTATAAATGTGAATCCAAATATAATGAATCTCTGACCACTATACTTATCAAGAAATCCCTTAACAGCTTCCACATTCAGAGACATATCGTCATTAAGAGCGTATACTATGTCTCTTGCTACTATCTGGAGCCCCATGATGGCCGCTCCACGTGCCGTAAACTGTGTACGGTTCCTGACAGTTTCCTTTGAGTCAATCACCAGCATGGGAAGACGTTTCTTCCCCCAGTAATCGCTGAGTATCTTAATAAGAACCTTCTGCTGTATCATGGCAGTTTCTTTATCTACGAAAATCTTTGATACCCTCTGTCCTGTTGTACCTGAAGAAGTCATAGTCTTAAAAACTTCTTCTCTAGGTATACTCAGAAGATCAACATCCTTAAAAAGTCTTACAGGAAAGAACGGAATGTCGGCAGGAGTTTTTACCTTATCCTCTTCATATCCCACTGCCTTCAGAAATCTTGCGTATTCCGGACAGCATGATTGATGAAGCCTTGTCAGTTCAACCAGTTCTTTGGTAAGAAGTTCAGACTTTTCTTCTTTATTTAGTTGATATGGTTCTATATTGTAGAAATCGTCTATCAAGCCAATACCTCTTTTATCCTATCTGCTATCTTATCTACGCTAAGTCCCGCCTCGTCCAGTACGAAGTCCTGGTTTCCTGCAGGATAGAAGGAATCATCGAATCCTATAAATACCTGTCTTGGAGCTCTTTCTTTAGTAGCTTTATACTCAGCCACAGCACTGCCCATTCCGCCAAGTACATTGTGCTCCTCTATAGTAACAATAACATCATACGAATCGAATATCTTATCCAATCCTTCTTTATCAAGGGGCTTAATGGTATGCATGTTGTAAACAGAGTAAGCAACTTCTGTCTCTTCCTCTTCAAGCTTCTTAACTGCATCCATGGTTCTGGATACCATTAATCCTGTGGCTATCAGAGCAACTTTGGTTTTTCTATCTTCAGCCAGACCATCTTTCAGTTTAACCAGTTTACCCGGTACAAAATCATAATCTTCTTTATATACAATCGGACAGTTAAGACCACCACTCAGTCTTATATACATCGGTCCGTCGTTCTTCATGGCATATTCTATTATTTTGATTGCTTCCAGACTGTCTGCCGGAGAGAATATCTGCATATTAGGAAGAACTCTTGTAAATGCTATATCCTCCGTAGCCCAGTGAGATACTCCTGATTTAGCTGCTACAACACCTGCAGATGATCCAATAAGCTTAACATTACAGCCAAGGAAAGACAGATGCTGTCTCACATGTTCAAGTGACCTAACGGCAATAAATGAAGCATAGGTCGTAGCAAATACATTGTATCCACTCATGGCAAGTCCCGCAGATATACCTATCATATTCTGCTCAGCTATTCCCACATTAAGAAACTTGTCCGGATATTTCTGTATAAATCTATCCATTCCCGATAGAAGTGACAGATCAGCCGTAACAAGCTTTATATTATCATATTCTCCAGCCAGCTCCGGAAATGCGATTCCAAAAACCGAACCACGTTGTCCGAGCATAGACCATTTTCTTATATTTGCTGATGTTATATTCATAGGATACTCCATCATTTAATTAACTATTTAATATTTCTTCTCTTGCTATATCATATTCCTTCTGTGAAAGCCTTCGATGATGGAATTCAGGCTTACCTTCCATAAATGAAACACCCATACCCTTGATAGTATCAACTATTACCACCTGGGGTTTTCCATCTGCTTCTTCCTTAAGTCGAAATACTTTTCCGTCAGCATTAGAAGTGCCTTCCTCTTCATACCTCTCATCAAATGCTCTGAGAACATCTCCGACTTCTCGACCATTACACTCGGATACATACCAGCCAAAGCTTCTCATCTTTTCAGTCAGGTCTCCTAAAGCCATTACCTCTTCTGTATCACCATCATAGGAGAGATGATTTCTATCTATTATAGCAATTACATTATCCAGCTTAAAATGTGCTGCTGACATAAATGCTTCCCATATAGAACCTTCATTCAGCTCAGCATCTCCCATCAGAACATAGAACTTTCTTCTACTCTTCCAATCCGGAGCTGTTTCTGTTTCTGCTTTTTCTTTCTCTTTTTCAGCTATAGCCATTCCAATGGCAACTGATATAGCCATACCAAGGCTTCCACCTGAATATTCAAGACCTATTTCAGGTCTCTTAGGATATCCAGTCAATCTTCCGCCATTCTTCTGAAATTCCAAGCATTCTTCCTTTGTAATAATCCCCGCTTCTGCAAGTGCGGGAATATGAGCCAGAACACAGTGGTTTTTACTTGGTATAAAAATATCTCTATTATCAGATAGTTTACATAACTCTCCCTTGCTATTTAGTTTACATAATCCAGAAACATCAAACAACTTCAAGACTTCGCCATATAGTACAGCCAGTATCTCCATGCAGGAAAAACTTCCACCAAGATGAGAACCTCCATTACCTGTAGATAGCGCCATATCCAAACCAAGAAGGCGCATACGACGCGTCATTTCGGTAAGTCTTGTTATATTGTCCTTTGATAGATCATACATTACTTATATCAGTCTCCCACCATCTGCATTTATTGTGCTTCCTGTAATAAAGGAAGACGCATCCGTTGCCAGGAAATAAACCACCTCAGCTATTTCTTCAGGTGTTCCTTTGCGTTTCATACTTATAGCATCCAATATCTTGCTCTGCTCTTCATCCGACTTGACATTGCCCATATCTGTTTCAACAAGACCGGGGGCAACTGCGTTCACTCGGATATTGTAAGGAGCCAGCTCTTTGGATATGCATCTTGTTGCCCACATAAATGCCGCCTTACTTGATCCATATGCCAGATATCCTTCTCTTGCTTCTATACCACCAACAGAGCCTATATTCACTATAGAACCAGACTTCTGTCGGATCATTATCTTGGATATTCCCTGAATAAGTGCCATCTGCCCTATGAAATTCACTTCCATAACATCACGCAGAGTATCCATAGAAGTCATCTGCATAAGCCCTGAGCTTGGAACTCCTGCATTATTGACCAATATATCCACAGTAAGTCTGTTTCCCTCAGAATCCTTAGATGAATATATATTTTTAACTGCATCCTTTATGGACTGCTCACTTCTCAGATCCATCTCCAGCGGAATTATCTTGCCTCCGTTTTCGCAACTACTTTCCAAAGCCTTCATCTCTTCAATGAAGCTATCATCCATATGTCCGGTGCAAGCCCATACATCTATTCCATTCTTTATGAATTTATCAACTATTGCACGTCCTATTCCACGACGAGCCCCTGTTACAACCGCATTCATAGAGCACCTCATCCATCCACTATACTTTCAGCCCCACTTTGTAAGCTCGTAAAGATTCTATAAACCATAAAACCTCTTTACTGAATTAATTATATACATCTGTGTCTGATCATCCAAAGCATAATAAAGAGGAAGTCTGACAAGTCTCTCACTTTCCTTCGTTGTATACTTATCTTCTCCACAGAATTCTCCAAATTTCTTTCCGGCAGGAGATACATGAAGAGGTATATAATGAAATACAGCAAGAATATCATTATTCTTCATATTTTCAATAAATCTCGAACGTTCATCCAGATTTCTGGTCTTCAAGTAGAAGATATGAGCATTATGTTTACACTCCTGCGGAATGATCGGAAGTTCAATGATTCCTCTATCCAAAAGAGGTTTTAATTCTTCATAATATCTGTTCCATAAGGTCATTCTTCTGTCCAATATCTCATCTGCTATCTCCAGCTGGGCCCAGAGATATGCAGCCAGGATATCACTTGGAAGATAAGAAGACCCTGCATCCACCCAGGTATACTTGTCTATCTCTCCACGGTAGAATTTGCTTCGATTAGTTCCCTTCTCACGGATTATCTCTGCCTCTTCCACCAGGTTCTTATATTCACCCAGTTCACTCTTATTTAGAAGTATGGCTCCACCCTCTCCCATGGAATAATTCTTTGTCTCATGGAAACTGAAACAGCCTATATCCCCCATGGAGCCGAGAGCTCTGCCTTTGTATTCCGCCATAACTCCCTGTGCAGCATCTTCTATAACCGCTATACCATGCCTCTTAGCTATATCCATAATAGTATCCATTTCACAGGCTACCCCTGCATAATGAACCGGTATGATAGCTTTTGTTTTATCGGTTATAGCAGCTTCTATTTTAGTTTCATCTATATTCATGGTATCCGGACGGATATCTACATATATTATCTTAGCTCCTCTTAAGACAAATGCATTTGCTGTTGAGACAAATGTAAAGGATGGCATGATAACCTCGTCTCCAGGTTTTATATCCAGCAGAAGAGCTGCCATCTCAAGGGCATGGGAACAAGAGGTTGTAAGCATTACGGACGGAGAACCGGTCCTGACTTCAAACCATCTGTTACAAAGCTTAGTATATTTACCATCTCCACATATCTTTTTTATATTCACAGCATCCTGCATATAATCAAAGACTTTTTCTGTGAACGGAGCAACATTATAGCTGATCATTTATCTTCCCTCTATACATTAAAATCGAATTTACATAAAGTACATTTTATTCTACCACATTTCTGTCATTTATTATAGTTTTTTTATCGACTTTAAGTATTTGTCATGCTAGAATAGCTATGTGATACATATTTATGGAGGAAATTTACATTGATGAAGAAGAATTCCAATAGGATTTATTATATATTATCCCTTTTTATCCCCATTATTTTAGCAGTATTGTTTTTAAGTATTAATGGATTTGAACCCTTTGGTTCACTGGATGTTTTAAGCATATCAGGTAATGAAGATATGCTTACCTATCTTTTTAAACTATCTGACTATATACATGGAGCCTATAAAGGAAATGATATCGGCTCCATATGGAGTGTATATCTCTCTGATCCAACAAATTATATATCTGCCTTTTTCCTAAAGACTCTATCTTAGGATTAGTCAATATATTCTTCTCTTTGAAACTTGGACTGGCAGGTCTTTCTTCATTCTATCTGTTCAAGCATACAGGATATTCTGTAGAAAGCAAGACTACCCATTTAAATAAGAATATTATCGCCCTGCTGCTTTCGCTATTCTATGCGTTTTCAGGTTATATGATCGGATATGGCATGAATATCTTATTTTTGTCCGTAGTTGCCATATTCCCACTATATATCCTTTTTCTTAACGAACTGATCACCTCCGGAAAATGGAAAAAATATTATCTTATTCT
>JAFWSY010000059.1 GCA_017519155.1 Eubacterium sp. | reverse complement strand
TGCCTGCTGCTGTTCTGAACTTGGATTATGAACTATAAGCCTACCGACTATACGTCCCTCAACCTCTATGTCACGGATTATATCGTAGTGAGTCGTTGCCGCCGATATTGTTTTAGACATATCATCTCTTGTATACTCCAGCACCTCAGACTCAGCGTCAATAACCACATAATCAACCGCTCCGGTTTTAGCTACCTGTTCATTCTTCTTATTACTTATCTCATTCCAGTTTTCTTCCACACTAACAATAAGTCGGTTTATTTCAGTTGTCTCTGCCATCAGTTCAGCGGAGCCATCCCCAATAGCTATCTTATAGCAGACAAATACACCAACTAATATGAATATGAAAATGTAGATGATTAAGTATCTGATTTTCATTTTTCGCCTACTTCTCCAGCATAAATCCGACTCCCCAAACTGTCTTTATAAATCTCGGATTGCCCGGATCATCTTCTATCTTTTCTCTGAGATGTCTGATGTGAACATTCAGCGTAACGTCTCCAACATACTGGGTATCCCAGATCTTATCAAAGAATTCGTCCTTCGAGATCACTCTGTCAGGATTATTTAGCATATAAACCAAGAGCTTGTACTCCATAGCCTTAAGCGGCTGCTTCTTTCCGTCCTTCTCTACCGATGCAGAACGAAGGTTAATCACAGCATTACCAAGTTTTACAATTCCTTCATCTGCTTCCTTATCAGCTCCTTCTGATGCCGACGCACCATCTCCACGGGAGGCTGCACTTTCCTCATATCTCTTAAGCTCTGCCTTGACCTTCGCAAGAAGCACACCAAGGGAATAGGGCTTACATATATAATCATCTCCGCCTATGCTGAGGGCAAGAAGCATATCATCTTCCGCCGACCTGGCACTGATAAAGAATATGGGAACATCCATGGTAAGCCTGATCTTCTGACACAGATCAAAACCCGAGTCCTTGCCAAGATTGATATCCAGAAGAACCAGGGAGCAGGTATTCTCTTTAAAAAACTCCTCTGCCGACTCAGCGTCCAGTACATAGTAAGCTGATACCCCGGACATATTAAAATATCTTGCAGTATACTCCGACAGTTCTGTTTCATCATCAACTATTAAAACACTGTAATGCATATGCTACCCCCTATCTTGTTCCGGTTTAAGCTAATCTATACAGCTTCTTCGCATTTTCAAAGGTTGCCTCTGCAACCTCCTCCGGTGATATCTCTTTAAGCCTTGCTATCTCTTCTATGACATAGGTCAGATATCTGGAATCATTTCTCTCTCCACGATATGGTGATGGTGTGAGATAAGGCGAATCCGTCTCAAGAACTATATTATCCAGCGGAATCGATTTCACCGCTCTCTTAAGCTTCTTGGAGTTTTTAAATGTAACGACTCCTCCTATTCCGAAATAGAAGCCCATCTTAAGAAACTGCTCTGCCATCTCTTCAGAATAAGAATAACAGTGAATAACTCCACCTATTTTCTCCGCATGTGCCTGCTTCATAAGCTCGTAGGTATCCTGCGCTGCATCACGGCTGTGAATTACCAGCGGAAGACTAAGTTCTCTCGCAAGTTCCATCTGCCTTAAGAACCATTTATGCTGAAGCTCTCTAGCCGGTTCATCATAGTAATAATCAAGTCCTATCTCACCGATCGCCACTACTTTGTCACAGCCTTTTGCAAGTTCTCTTAACTCTTCTATATCCTCATCCTTCATCTCATCAACATGATGAGGGATAACTCCTATAGTCGCATACATATAATCATACTTCTTTGCAAACTGCACTGACTGTCTGGAGGTCTCCATAGTACAGCCAATATTCGTTATATGTTCTACATGAGCTGACATATCAAGCTCTTCTCTTATTTTTCCGTCAAGAAGTATATCTCTATCCTCATTGAATCTATCATCATCATAATGTGCATGGGTGTCAAATATTTTCATTATCCTTAACCTCTTATGGGTACTATTTTAAATCTATTCCCAGTTTCTTACAGCTTCGTTGTAATACTCTATCATCACCGGCTTAGTCAGCTGATTAACCTCTACAACTTCACCCTCTGCCGGTTTCTCATCTTTACCAAACTGGAAGAGTGCAGGAATGTTATCTAGGCTTAGATACTTTGTTTCTATGGACGGATCAATAACTATACTGCCGGGATCCGACATATACTTATTTTCCTGCTTCACCGCCATATTGAATCCCCAGTCGCCGAAGGCCGGAACCTGAAGATGATATGGCGCCACAGTAAAGCCTTCACTTTCAAGAGTTTTTGTAACACTCCAGAAGGACTTTGTTGCATAGTAGGGGCTTGTGGACTGAATATTCAGAACACCATTATCCGCCAGTACATTTCCACACATACGATAAAAAACATTGGAGTAAAGCTTGGCAAGCGCTTCATTATTCGGATCCGGAAGATCCACTATCACAACTCCGTACTTTTTATTACATTTTTCAAGATATTCATAAGCATCCATGTTAATGATGGTCAGCCTGTCAGACTTAAGGGAATTCTGATTAAGCTCTGAAATAACCTTATCCTCGCTGCAGATTCTGGTCATCTCGCTGTCCAGATCCACCATGGTGATTTTGGTATCCGGATATTTCAGCAGCTCACGGGCTGCCATACCGTCTCCGCCTCCCAGAATAAGAACCTCACTGCGGCTTCCGGTTATACTCATGGGTATATGAACCAGCGCCTCATGATATCTGTATTCATCCATGGAGGAGAACTGTACATTTCCGTCTATATATAGTCTTACATCATCCTTATGTCTTGTGACAACTATCTTCTGATATGGCGTCTGCTCAGACATGATAACCATATCCCTGTAAAGACCGTTCTCAATGAATCTGCCGATATTCTCCGAAACAAGCATTCCAAATATCATAATAAGCATCAGCACTATAGTCAGCACCTTATAATAAGCCGCTCCTTTAATTCTCTTATGATACTTGAACACTATGAGGCAGGCGCAAATAAGGTTAAATGTACCGGCCATGAATGACGTTGCAAAGAATCCTAGCTTGGGCATCAGGAGCAGCGGAAATGCCACCGAACCGATAAGTCCGCCTATATAGTCAAAGCTGAACAGGCTGGACAGTGTAATTCTGAGATTCTTATTATCACTTTCAATTATTCTGGTGAGAATCGGAATCTCCGCTCCTACTATGGTTCCTATGAGAATGATTTCCACATACATAACTATCTCATAGGATTCCAGATAGAGATTTGCCAAAAAAAGAAGGAGCGAGCTGAGTCCACCTATCACGCCCACTCCAATTTCGATATTTGCGAACCAGTTAAAAAGGTCTTTCTTTATGAATTTAGACAAAAATGATCCGATTCCCATGGCGAACATATAAAGTCCGATGGTTATGGAATAGTGGAGCGTGCTGTCTCCCACCAGATATGAGCTTACCGCACTGATAATCAGTTCATAGACCATGGAACAGCCTGAAATGATCAACGTGGTAAGCATTAATAATCTGTAATCCTTCATTTATGCTATAACTCCGCTTATAACCAAACCTAAACCAACAAACATTCCGAAAACCATGATACCTGCGGCTGCATTTCCATTTCCCACCTCATTATTAAGATCATACTTCTTGTTGATGAATTTAAGAATCAGGTATCCGATCATGAGAAATGCGGCGCCAAGGATATAATAAAATACTGTGTTGAGTATTCCTGATAACAGACCGTTTTCTACCTCACTGACAACTTCTCCAGAAGAGATAGCTACTTTGATAATGAGACCGATTGCGATATAAGCACCGGCTGATATCCATCCGATAGCCTTGTTTCCTTTTTTAATCTCCTCTGGAAATGAACACGGAATAACCAGGTCAACCAGGAAACTTCCCAAAAGCATAAGTACTATTCCAAGCACTGAATATATTGAAACACTTACTAATTCATTAAGTATAGAACTCATTTTAAATCCTCCCAAATAATATATATCCTAAAGTATCATTTATTTTCCACTGCTCAGACCACCGCCATCGGAACTTCTTGATGCGGCGCTTGTCTGTCTTACAGAGTTAGAATAAGAATTAAGTCCATTATTGTAATCATAGTTTACAGTACCATCTGAATATCCATCATAGGATGAATGATATCTGCTGTAGGAACCGGAATCCTGATTATATCCTGTGGAATAATAGAACCTTCTGTAATATCTATGTGTCCTTCTTCTGCAGCGATACGGCTCCTTGTCCGAACAGTAAACATATTTTCTTGATGATACCTGAACCAGAACCTTATCATCCTCACTTCTGTAAATGATACAGTATTCCTTAGGCGTAAGTATCGCTACCGTATGGTCATCCTTTTCATCATTCTGCTGGATATAATTGGAATTACCGTTTATTCCGTCGATTATATCTTCAGCTACCTTGTTCAGTACTTCCTCTTCCGTATAATTGGCAAGCATGGATGTACCACTTATATATTCGTATATATTTGCCTTCTGCTTATCCTCACCTGTTATTGAGGTCACATACTCATAGGCAAATTTCTGTTTTTTAAGATATGACTCTATTTTTGAATTCTGAGGTATCAACCCTTTTAGCGATGAGCCAAAGAAGCCCAGAACAAATATTGCTATTACTATTATCTTGCTGATCAGGTCCGTTGAACCTTTTCCTAAAGCAGCTGTTCTGACTTCCCCTTCTCTTCCGAACTCCCAGGGATCCAGATAATAACCTGAAGAATATTCATCCTCATCATTCCAGTGTTCTATGGAAACGATCTTTTCTTCAGTAACATCTTCGTATTCCTCGAAGATTACCTCTTCGCCCATTTCCACATCCACATCACCTGCTACACCTGCAACCTGTGCGGTGCCTCTGTCCACCAGGTGATAACCCATGGTATTGGCAAATGGATTTTTCTTTGAAAGAGAATATTCATTATAGGCATAATCAACTGACAGCCATCTCTCTTCGTTATTAAAGTTTTCTGCCCGGAGCCTGTATTCATCCCAGGTCTTACCGTCTGCTTTATTCAGATATGTTATCCTGCCGAGGACTCTGTAATTATCGCCGTCGGCCTTTATAACCTCTCCGATATTATATATATTTCCCATCTACTCCTCCGATAATACTGGTGTTCTTCCTATAACTCTCTCGCAGCTGCCGACCTTTACCTCAGAAGCCCCAAAGTATTCCTTCAGCATCTGAGTTATTTTTTCGGTAACAGACTCTCCACAAGAGAAGACATCCACCGCAGCATAGCCGTATTCCGGCCAGGTATGTATTGAAAAATGTGATGTAGTAATAACAGCAAAATAGGTAATGCCGATAGGTTCAAAGGTATGGACACATTCCTCCACTATCTCTGCTCCTATATCAGAAACCACCTGTCTCGCTATCTTACATATATCTTCTTCACTATTTAAGATTTTTTCGTCGCAGCCATAAAGGTCTGCAAAAAGCTGACTGGCCATTAATTTTCCATCCTGTTTGTTTTGTTACTATATAAGTATACTATCTTTCCATCTTCCATATCTCTGCAGAATATGGTTTAAGCTCAGAGCCACCGCCGAAATCATGAAGTGTTCCGGTTATAAGCTCATCCGCCTGTCCGCAGCCGGCATCAAAGTGAGCTGTGTAAGGCTGGTCGGACGCATTTATCGCAACTAATACTCGTTCATTATCTGTACGACGTTCAAATATACACTGATGATTGGTGAGAACCACACTGCGGAAGCCTCCGTAATTCAGTGCCTCACTGTTCTTCTTTATCTCCGAAAGCTTTGCTATAAAGTCTGTAAGCTCATTCCACTGTGGTTCCTCAAAGCAGGCACGGAGTGCAGGATCGCCCTCTTCCTTACGAGCCTCTGTTCCCCATTCACTTCCGTAGTATACGCATGGGAAGCCGGGCATGGTAAATGCCAGAGTGTAAATAAGTGGCAGATGATTCCTGTTAGCAAGATTACTTGCGATTCTGGTCACATCATGGTTATCTACAAATGACATGAGATGCATGTCTCTGTAGCGGCACCACTGTTCAGGTCCGAACTGCTGCATAAGAGAATGGATTATCTCAAACATATTCATTGAATTAAAGCTTGAGAAGAGTCCCTTGTAGCAGGCGTAATTCGTACAGCTGTCCAGCATTCCCGGACCTACGAACTGAGCATAGTCTCCGTGAAGCAGTTCACCCAGAAGCAGGAATTCATCCTTAAGCCCGAGGGTGTACTCTTTAAGATTATGGATAAAGCCCTTATCGAGACAATAGGCTACGTCCAGTCTCAGACCATCTATATCAAAATAATCTACCCAGTATTTTACCTTATCAAATATATGATCCACTACTGCAGGATTCTGAAGATTCAGCTTCACCAGATCGAAGTTTCCTTCCCAGCCCTCGTACCACAGACCATCGTTATAGTTCGAATTTCCATCAAAGGATATATGGAACCAGTCCTTATATGGTGAATCCCATTTCTTCTGAAGCACATCCTGAAATGCCCAGAAACCTCTTCCTACATGATTGAAGACTCCATCAAGCACAACCTTTATTCCTGCCTCATGAAGAGCCTCTACAACCTTCTTGAAATCTTCGTTTGTACCCAGTCTCTTATCAATAAGACCGTAGTCTCTTGTATTATATCCATGTGTATCAGATTCAAAGACCGGTGAGAAGTAGATGGCATTTGCACCCAGCTTCTTTATATGGGGTATCCAGTCTATTACCTTTAGGATTCTTGAATTAAGTTCTCCATCATTTTCAAAGGGAGCCCCGCAGAATCCCAAGGGATATATCTGATAAAAAACCGATTCTTCGTACCACATTTTATTTTCCTCCTAACGGATGACAGTGGTCTGCCATCACCCGATAAGTATACATTATCTGTTGGTTTGTGTCAAAAATACTCCGTGAAAATTGTATGGATATTACCCCCAAAATATGTATGGTATATTTATGCTTTATTGGTGTATAATGTCATACATGTATGAAAAATGAAAGTGTGCGGGAATAGTTTATTAAGAGGGGGATAATCTATGTCTGATATACAGCACTTGGAAAATGAATTAGAGCAAAGCAAGCGGATGCTGCTTACTCTAAGTACTAAGATCACTTCTATAGAAAATGAGCTTGCTCAGCTGAAATCGGGACAGACCGTGCAGCAGACTACTGTACAACAGACTAATGTGCAGCAACCTACTGTACAGCAGACTACTATGCAGCAGAATGCTCCACGTCAGCCGATCATGCAGCCACAAGTTCAACAGTCTGTTCAAAATGCTCAGCCGCAGCAGAATGCTCCACGCCAGCCAATCATGCAGCCACAGACTCAACAGCCGGCTATGCAGCCGCAGAGTCAGCAGTCTGTTCAAAACGCTCAGCCACAGGGCCAGCAATCTGTTCAAAATGCTCAGCCACAGGGTTCAATTTACAGGCCGGATGCCAAGTTGAGCTGGAATGAACGTTACGGCAAAGGTTCCGGTTACGATCCGGAAGCTGCGCGGGAAGCTTCACGGGAAGCTGTTCAAAAGAGAGAGATTCCTACCGAGGAAATGCTCGGCAAACACATTATGGGTATTGCAGCCTCGGTTCTTATATTTATAAGTTTCATACTCTTTGCCACACTCATGATTCCTCTTTTGACCGACGGCATGAAGATAACTCTTATGCTTGCAGTCAGCATCGGAATTACTGCAGTAGGCCTTATAGTATGGTTCAGAAAAAACAGAGAGAGTACATTTTTCCTCTCCCTTGCCGCATGCGGTGTCGGCGCAGTTTATATATCGCTGTTTATGTGTAATGCTTATTTCCACATAATCGACGATATCATTCTGTATGTTCTGATCCTTCTGTGGGCAGGCGGAGTTCTTTTCCTTTCCAAATACAAACAAAGACTTTTCGAGATAATCGGCGAGGTCGGCATCTTAGTTTCCATTGTCTTCGGCTGCTACAGCTGCGTGCACAACTTTGATTCCGGCATGCTGATGATTCTTACTATATATTCAATTATCGGAGTCAGCGCATTTCTCGCTTTCAGAATAAAAGACGATTTATCTCTGTTAATACACGGTATATTCGGTCTTATTGACGTGGCAGCTCTGACCGTATCAAATTACTGTATCATAGAGGACAACGGACTTGATTCAGGTGTGACCATTTCTCTTGGAATACTTGCAGTGGCATGCATCTGTATCATCGTTCTCTACATCTCTAAGCTTAACAACTTTAATTTATCATTTTCGCCAATATTCTGCATGATTGCCAGTGTGTTCCTTAGCATTGATGTCTATAACATGATTGGTGATAAGACCATCGGCTGGGTTATCGTTTTGGTACTGGCCATAGGACTATATATTGTCATCGAATTCTTCAAATTAAGATGGGAAGAAAGATTTAAATCGAAAGATCAAAAAAGCCCCGATAGCTACTCCACTATGATGGAACTGTGGCAGACGCTGGAACTGGGGATCATCTTTGTATCTATAATTAAGATTGACGTTCTGAAGGATTATGTAGGAGCTGCTCTTATAGCCATCCCACTTCTTATTTACGGATTTATGAAGAGCGACCGCTTGTCTCAGATAAAAGGACTTGTGGCATTTGTCATCCTCGCCTTCAGTGTTAAGATGGAGCTTGCATCCTTTACTGTTTTACCGCTTATATGTTTCCTTATCATTTCAATCTTTATGAAGGTAAAGAAAAATGAATACAGTGTAGCTATAAAGGCGGTTTCCTACGTAACATATCTTATAAGTGCCTCCTGCTGTTATTTATTATTTATTGATAAATTCAACCTGGATTCAGACACTTCCGTGGTTGTATATATATGGATCTTCGGTATCCTGAATCTGGTTGCCAAGATAACACCTTACGGAAAGAGCTGGGTTACCCATGATGAGGAGAAGCCATTCACAATTGTCACTTATGTGTTAAATGGACTGCTCATGATTATATCTCTCATAGTAGTAATTAGTGCTCGCGATGAAGTATTACATTTTGTAGCATCATTAGGTGCCATCGGACTGTTCTGCATAAACTCATACAACTTTATAAAAGACAGAGAACCGATGCCTTCTATATATGTCGGACTCAAGTTCACTGTACTGATAATGGTTATCCTGACCTCCTACGACGCAGCTAATTATGTTCTTAGTATAAGCGCCTTCATACTCGCTATAGCATTTATAGTATTGGGCTTCGTCATGGATATCAAGAGCCTCAGAATCTACGGACTGGTGGTTTCAATGCTCTGCGTAATAAAGCTTGTTATGATTGATATAACCTATGACAACACCATGGGACACGCCCTCAGCTTCTTTATCAGCGGTGTGCTGTGCTTCGTAATAAGTGCAGTTTACAGCCTCGCCGAAAAGAAACTCCGAGAATCAAACTAGTATTTTAGTTTACATAAAAAAGGTGACAGTTTTTCATCTGATGAAAAACTGTCACCTTTTTTTGAGCCTTATTACAAAGCTAATTCATCCAAACATTCAGGTCTACCTGGGTTTCTATTCCGTCCACCAGGCCGTAAGGTGAATACTGGTATCCTTCGGTGTGGTACGGGAAAACCGGTGTATCATATGAAGCCAGCCAGAACTGCCACTTTCCTATCTGGTCTATATCCAGATATTTAACAAACTGGTCTCTGCTGGCATATACCATAGGTGTGTAGCCTGCAGCCTCTATGGTTTCGCAGAAGCCTACAACTGCTGCTGTTCTGTCTTCTACTGATATATCATTACTTCTTGCTCCCTCATCCTCGAATACGTATTCTGTATCTATTATGATTGGAAGCTTTATC
>JAFWSY010000058.1 GCA_017519155.1 Eubacterium sp. | reverse complement strand
GTAAGGATGAACAACATAAGAAGCTGCTCTTGGGTCCCGATCAGGTGAAACACTATAACTATGCAAAGGGACCAGGATGGAGTATCTTATACTTGTTTCAAGTGTTTATAGACATAAGGTTAAAAGAAGGAGACGGATGTATGGTCAAAAAAGTTGAGGGAGGCATCCTTGCCGCAAAGGGATATAGCGTAGCCAGTAAGAGAATAGGTATCAAACCATCGGGAGAGAACAGAGATCTTACGCTGATTATGAGTGATGTTCCTGCTACTGTGGCCGGTACATTTACCAGAAATATAGTAAAGGCTGCTCCTGTACAGTGGGATATGATGGTAGTTGCAGGCGGAAAAGCAAGTGCAGCTGTTATTAATACGGGAATCGCAAATGCTGCTACAGGACGTGAAGGTCTTAAGAACTGCGAGCGCGAGGCCGCCAGAGTTGCCGAGTGTCTGGGTGTTGATAAGAATCATGTTCTTACAATGTCCACCGGTGTCATCGGTCCCCAGATTCCTATAGAGAAGATTGAAGAAGGTATCGGCGATCTGTCAAAGCATATGGCAGGCGTACCTTACACCAATACTGCTGTTTTAAGACAGTATTTTGATGGGAACAAGGCAAATGCGTTCTTAGAGGCCAGTGAGGCTGCAAAGGCTATTATGACCACGGATACTATACCTAAGGAAATAGCCGTTGAATTTGAAATGAGTGGTAAGACCTGTCATATCGGAGCTATGTGTAAGGGCTCCGGAATGATTCATCCGAATATGGGTACCATGCTCGGTTTTGCCATGTCTGATATATCAATAGAAAGAAATCTTGCTCAGAAGATGCTTCGTTCAATTGTTGAGAGAACCTTCAACATGGTTTCTGTGGATGGGGATACTTCCACTAATGATACATTTGTCTGGCTTGCAAATGGTCTTGCAGGAAATGAAACTCTCTCTGCAGAGTCGATAGGTATCCAGCTCAGCGATATAGATGAAACAGGAGATAAAGATATAAGAGATCTGGCTGAGAGGCTTGTGGAGTTCGCGGGCTCTGCAGAAAAGCTGACTGCAGCCAATGATTTCAGAGAGCTGACAGAGGCTCTTTATACAGTTATGGAATATCTTGCCAGAATGATGGCTTCTGACGGAGAGGGAGCAACCCGTCTCTTTACTGCACACGTGGTAGGAGCTCCGGATTATCAGACTGCCAAGACTCTTGCAAAATCAATCATTACATCCAATCTTACCAAGGCTGCTATATATGGAAGAGATGCAAACTGCGGACGTATCTTCTGTGCCATGGGATATTCGGGTGCGAAGTTTGATCCGAACAAGACAGATATAACAATGGTAAGTTCACAGGGCTCCATCAAGCTTATAGATAAAGGAACCCTGCCTGAATTCTCAGAGCAGGAGGCTCTCAGGATACTGTCTCCTGATGAGATTACTGCTGTATGTGATATACATGATGGAAACTTTGAGGCCGTGGCGTGGGGTTGTGACCTTACCCATGAGTATGTTACAATAAACGCTGATTACAGGTCATAACACTAAGCTTCTGACTGAGACCCCGGTTTGAAGCAGAGTATAAATATACGAGGAGAAACTATGATGAAGAAAAATGATGATATAGAAGAGGTAATGAAAAAAGCCCAGACCCTGATAGAGGCGCTTCCATATATCAAAAAGTTTAATGGAAAGAAAATAGTAGTTAAGTACGGCGGTTCAGCCATGCTGGATGAGAACCTTAAGTTCAATGTTATCCAGGACGTAGCTCTTCTTAAGCTGGTGGGCTTCAAGCCTATCATTGTTCACGGTGGTGGCAAGGAGATAAGCAAGTGGATAGATAAACTTGGCATGGAAACGCATTTTCAGAACGGACTCAGAGTTACTGATGAATCAACTCTTGAGGTTGCCGAAATGGTTCTTAATAATGTAAACAGAAGCCTGGTTGGTCTTATGTCCAAGGTTGGCCTCAAGGCTGTGGGAATCAGTGGTAAGGATGCAGGACTTCTCAAGGTTCAGAAGAAGCTTTCAGATGGTAAGGATATCGGTTATGTCGGTGAGGTAGTAGAGACTGACAGTTCTGTTATTGATTCACTTCTGGATGCAGACTTCATCCCGGTTGTAGCTCCTATCGGAATGGGAATAGATGATGATCATGATTACAATATAAATGCCGATGATTGTGCGTGCGCTGTTGCGACTGCCATTCAGGCTGAAAAGCTGGTTTTCCTTACAGATATAGAGGGTGTATTCACTGATCCTACAGATAAGAAGACACTTATTTCGGAAATGTATATAGATGAGGCACAGGCTCTTATAGATGAGGGTGTCGTAGGCGGCGGTATGCTTCCTAAACTCCAGAACTGTATCGATGCCATGAAGAACGGTGTATCACGTGTCCATATCCTTGACGGACGTCTTGAGCACTGCCTGCTTCTTGAGTTCTATACTGATACAGGAATCGGAACAGCTATACGTAAAGAGGACTAACTGCCTTTTCTTTGACACTTTATGAAAAGGTGTGATAAAATATTCTTTGTTAGTATTCACGGTTAACTCAAAAAACACTCTTAAGTCCACATCGCATAACGCTTATTCTTAAGCAAGCTTAAATAAGCTTATATGCGATGTTCTACCGCTGCCTTCGGCAGCACTGAATCGTGTTTTTTGAGTTCCTGCTTCGCAGGTATCATGAGATAAGAAAACAAAAATTTCCTGCAAGCAGTCATTTTTGTTCCTTATCTCATTAACCGTGAATAGTAACTGGATTTCGCATATTTCTGCAGGTTATCCTGAGAGGAGGATAAATGCAGTTAATAAAACTTAATACACTATTTGATAAATTCGAAACATTTCTTAAGAGCAGCCTGAAATTGGCTGGTCTTTTGATGCGTTTTGTTATTATAATATCGATAATTATGATGACGTCCTGTGCTCATGAGGATATCACCATAGAGACCATCAGGGATGAGACAGCTGTTGCTGAGACTGATACATCTGCAGGAAATAAAAACTCTGAAACAGATGTTACCCCCACAGCAGAAGAGTCGGTGAATAAGGCCTCTTCCTCAGAGGTATCGTCGAAGGATGACGGATCATCTGAGGACAAGATCGTCGTATATATATGCGGAGCGGTCAATCGGGAGGGTGTGTATGAACTGCCCTGTGATTCACGGATAGTTGATGTCCTTGAAATGGCCGGTGGGATGACTGAGGATGCTTGTCATGATTACGTGAATCTGGCTGAGAAGCTTGTAGACGGCGAGAAGATATATATTCCTACAGCCGAAGAAGTTGAAGCAAATGATATTAAGATAGGAATAAATGAATTTGCCGGCATAACGTCCACAGGTTCTGATATGACACCTGCCTTTGGAGCGGCATCAGATGGAAGGATTGATATCAATCATGCTTCTAAGGAAGAGCTTATTACTCTTTCGGGAATCGGCGCAGGTAAGGCAGAGGATATAATTGCCTACAGAGAAGCGAACGGCGGATTTGAAAGTACTGAAGATATAATGAATGTAAGCGGAATCGGAAAGGCTACATTTGATAAAATCAAGGATAGGATAAAAGTAGACTAGCGAACAGTTGAGGGATCTTTACGGAAAGGAAATTATATGAAAAGAGTTCTGGTTGTAGACGATGAGAAGTTAATTGTTAAGGGACTTAAGTTTTCTCTTGAACAGGATGATATGGAAGTAGATACCGCATTTGACGGTGAAGAAGCAGTAGAAAAGGTCAGGGCTAACAGCTACGATATAATGCTTCTGGACATAATGCTTCCAAAGCTTTCGGGACTTGAAGTATGCCAGATGGTAAGAGAATTCTCGGATGTTCCAATCATCATGCTTACAGCTAAGGGCGAAGACATGGATAAAATCATGGGCCTTGAGTACGGCGCAGATGACTATGTTACAAAGCCTTTCAATATCCTTGAGGTAAAGGCTCGTATCAAAGCAATACTCAGAAGAAACAATAAGGGTGACGATCTTAAGATAAGCACCGCAAATATCATAGAGAAGAAGGGACTTAAGATAGAGATAGATTCAAGAAGAGTCTTTATCAAGGGTCATGAAGTAAGTCTTACAGCAAAAGAGTTTGATCTCGTAATGCTTCTTGTGTCAAATCCTAACAGGGTTTATTCAAGAGACGAGCTGCTGAATGAGATATGGGGCTCAACCTATCCCGGAGATGCCAGAACAGTTGATGTTCATGTAAGACGTCTCAGAGAGAAGATAGAGGTTCGTCCGGCTGATCCTGAGTATATCCATACCAAGTGGGGTGTCGGCTACTTCTTCCAGGACTAAAATAATAACTAAGCTAATTATAACTCATAATAATGTGGCAATTGCGATTGACGTGATTGTCACATTTTTTGTTGTAAATTTTTATGAAATGAAGTAAAATCTTCTCTATGTATTAAAAGCGTAAATAACAAACGATAAATTAATATAAGAAGGAGTTTGGAAAATTGGAAAAGAAGATTATGCTTGGAAATGAAGCCATAGCTCGAGGCGCCTGGGAGGCGGGAGTAAAGGTTTCATCAGCTTATCCCGGAACACCAAGTACCGAGATGAGTGAAAATCTTGTTAAGTACGAAGGAGTGTATGCTGAGTGGGCACCAAATGAGAAGGTTGCAGCAGAGGTTGCAATGGGTGCATCTATAGCAGGTGTAAGAGCTATGTGCGCTATGAAGTGCGTAGGTCTCAATGTTGCATCTGACCCACTTTATACAGCTTCCTACATCGGAGCAAAGGGCGGTCTCGTTTATCTTGTTGCAGATGATCCGGGACTTTACAGTTCACAGAATGAGCAGGATACCAGACGTATTGGTATTTCATCACATGTACCTGTAATCGAACCTTCAGATTCAGAAGAGGCAAGAGTTTTCACAAAGAGAGCATTTGAAATATCAGAAGAATATGACACACCTGTAATCCTCAGAACTACAACACGTATAGCTCATTCCCAGGGCGTTGTAAATCTTGAGGACAGAGTGGAAGTAGCAGATAAAGAATATGTAAGAGATCCTGCAAAGAACGTTATGGTTCCCGCAAATGCAGCTAAGCGTCATAAGTTCGTAATCGAGCGTGACAGAAAGCTAGCAGAGGATGGCTCAACAGATAAGTTTGCAGATATCAATAAAGTAGTATATTCAGATAAGACTTATCCGGTACTTGTTAACGGTGCTGTAGAAGAGAAGAAGGTCGGCTTCATCACAAGCGGTATTCCTTATCAGTATGTAAAGGAAGTATTTCCTGAAGCAAGCGTTCTGAAACTGGGTATGGTTTCACCACTTCCTAAGAAGCTTATCGAGGAGTTTGCTTCTAAGGTAGAAGTTCTTTATATCATCGAAGAGCTTGAGCCTGTTATCGAAGAGCAGGTTCGCTCATGGGGAATAGACTGCGTTGGTAAGGACGTATTTCCTCTTGATGGTGAGTACAGTGCAAACATGCTTCGTGAGAAGGTGCTTGGTCTTGATCTTGATTTATCAGATTCTGCAAATGTTCCTGTTCGTCCACCTATTCTTTGTCCGGGATGTCCGCACAGAGCAACTTACAGCGTACTGAAGAAGCTTAAGATACATGCAAGTGGTGATATCGGATGCTACACCTTAGGTGTTGCAGCTCCACTTTCAGTAGTAGATACAACCCTTTGTATGGGTGGTTCCATTTCTATGCTCCATGGTATGGAGAAGGGTAAAGGTAAGGAATACGTAAAGAACTGGGTAGCAGTTATCGGAGATTCAACCTTCCTTCATACAGGTGTTAATTCACTTATGAATATGGTATATAACCAGGCTACAGGAACAGTTATCATCCTTGATAACTCAACCACAGGTATGACAGGTCATCAGAACCATCCTGCAACAGGCAAGATGCTGAACGGCGAGGAGACATTTGCCATCGATCTTGTAAAGCTCTGTGAAGGTATGGGCATCAAGCATGTAAAGGTAGTTGACGCATTTGACCTTAAATTACTTGAAGAGACTATTAAAGAAGAAGTGGCAAGAGATGAGCTTTCAGTCATCATTTCCCAGTCACCATGTGCACTCCTTAAGACATACGTTCCGAAGGGCAAGTGCTTCGTTGATACAGAGAAATGCATGAAGTGTGGTATGTGCCTCTCACCCGGATGTCCTGCGATCAAGAAAGATAAAGAAACAGGATTCTCAGTAATAGATGAAACAATGTGTAACGGATGTGGACTTTGCAGTCAGCTCTGCCCATTTGATGCTATTCAGACCAAGACTACGAAGTAGTCTTGCGGAGCGAAGCGACCTAGCAAGCCGCAGTGCCTTGCAGGAACTATCGTGCCTGTAAGGGCAGGCGGCGTTAAGCTAGAAGGTCCCAGACCAAGACTACGAAGTAGTCTTGCGGAGCGAAGCGACCTAGCAAGCTGCGGGTTCAGCTTGCAGAAGAGCAAGCAGAAGCAGGCAACATAAAGCTGGAAAAAATATATAGGAGAATAGAAAAATGTCAGTTACTAACATAATGATAGTAGGTGTAGGTGGTCAGGGAACACTCCTCACAAGCCGTATACTGGGAGGACTTGCTGAAACAGCGGGCTATGATGTTAAGCTTTCAGAGGTTCACGGTATGGCACAGCGTGGAGGTTCAGTTGTTACCTACGTAAGATATGCAACAGAAGGAGAGGCAGTTACAGAGCCTATAGTAGAAGAAGGATGTGCAGATGTTCTCATAGCATTTGAGAGACTTGAGGCACTCAGATATGCACATTTCCTTAAGAAAGACGGAGCACTCATCGTAAATGATCAGCGTATCGACCCGATGCCTGTAATCACAGGAGCGGCAGAATACCCTGAGAACATCCTTGAGGGACTTGGTGAGAAGTATAAGGTATATTCCATCGATGCAATGGCAAAGGCAGAAGAACTCGGCAACACAAGAGTATTCAACACAGTAGTACTCGGAATGGCTGCCCGCCACATGAACTATACAAAGGAACAGTGGATCGAGGTTATAAAGTCTAAGGTTCCACCTAAGACAATAGACATAAACCTTGCAGGCTTCGAAGCAGGCTACGCAAACTAAACAAATAATCATAAGGTGACAGTTTTTCATCAGGTGAGAAATTGTCACCTTTTTGTTGATTTATGAGTAATTAAGAAAGCGTTAAGGTTAGAAGATTAATTCTGAAAGAATTGACTGTTATTATATACACATAAAGTTGATACGGCACCGAGATAAAGAAATAAAAGCGGGGGTGCTTATAACATATAAAGTTCTATAACAGTCAAGGAGGTTAAGTTTATGTGGACAAGGAAAGAACTTAAAGAAAAAGGAAAGCTTTGCTTTAAGAGGAATTATTGGAAATGCGTTTTGGTAGCGTTGATCATATCCTTTATAGCAGGCGGAAGCGGGGGATTCTCCGGAGGAACGAGTTCCATTTCAAATTATAACAGATATAAAATGGATACGGCTTCAAAAACTGAAACTGTTGAGACTATCGAAGATGAGAACGATATTACCGAAGAAGACAAAGATAAGTCTTCTGATTCAGAATCCGATGTATTTAAACTTAATATAGATACAGAAAATCCTGAAGATATTTCAGAACAGATTGATCAGAATCTTGAAAAAATGGACCCTGCTGATAAAACGGCAATGATGGTATCCTTTTTTATAGTATTTTTAGTTGTATTTTTAGTAATTTTTGCTATCGTATTTGTATTCAGCGCATTTATCATCAACCCGATAATGGTTGGATGTAACAGATTCTTCTTCAAGAACCTGGATGAACCTGCAAACTTCACAAATATAGTTCATGCATTTGATCATAACTATATGAATACAGTAAAGACAATGTTCTGTAAGGATATCTTCACTATGCTGTGGACAATGTTATTCATTATCCCGGGTATCATCAAGAGCTATGAATACAGAATGATTCCTTATATCCTTGCTGATAATCCTGAAATGGACAGAAAAGAAGTATTTAAGCTTAGTAAAGAACTTATGACAGGTAACAAGTGGAAGGCATTCGTGCTTGATCTTTCCTTCATCGGTTGGGAAATACTTTCAGTACTTACATGTGGAATCCTTACTATATTCTATGTAAATCCATATATCTTATCTACAAATGCTGCACTTTATGAGAAACTCAGATATGGAGTAGAAGCAGAGTAAGATAAAATCTGAACAGATGAAGCTATCCTTTTGAAGAAGGCTTCATCTGTTTATTTGGGCTTTGACACCGGTGCGGATAGTCAATATAATGACATAAGGATGAAAGATACTTTTACACTTATGTCGGAAATGTATGAGGGAATGAAAATGAATTATAAGATATTAGTGGCTGATGATGAAGATGAGATAAGAAGTCTTCTGAAGCTCTATCTCGAAAATGAAGGTTATACAGTAATAGAAGCAAAGGATGGTGCAGAGGCAGTTCTGTTTCTGAAAGAGAAAAAACCGGACCTTTGCTTACTTGATATAATGATGCCGAAGCTGGACGGATATCAGGTACTCAGAAAGTTGAGAGAAGACAGCAACATACCTGTTATTATCTTATCTGCAAAGAGTGCCGATACGGAGAAAATCCTTGGTCTTAATCTGGGAGCAGATGATTATCTGGCTAAACCCTTTAATCCGCTGGAGGCTGTTGCCAGGGTTAATTCCAATATAAGAAGATTCTACAGTCTCGGAGCCGGTGGAGCGAAGAAGGAAACCTTGAAAGTAAAAGATCTGGTACTGGATCCGGAATCCTGTACGCTTACCAAGGGTGATGAAGTTATTGATCTTACTTCTGTTGAGTTCAAGATAATGGAGCTATTTATGACCTATCCCGGAAAGGTTTTCACTAAGCAGCAGATCTATGAGTATGGCTGGGGTGAGGACTATATCATAGCTGATAACAATATAATGGTCTGTATAAGTAAGCTTCGTGCGAAGCTGTCTGATGACCAGTCGGAATACATTAAGACTATGAGAGGACTGGGATACCGTCTGGAGAAGTAATAAATCAGGAAGCTAAAAGGCAACATCATGAACGAATATAAAAATCTGCGTATTTTCCTAATAAAAAAATTCCTGCTCACTACTTTAATTGTGGGTATAAATGAATATATCGTTCTGAATATTGTGAACAGTACACTTATTCCGGTTATTATGCATCTTTTTTTTAATGGCCAGAGTATTGAACAAGTTGGTGTAGCCGGGGTGGTAGTTGCGATATTTACTATTCTGGTGTCACTTATTCTGGAACTTATAAAGGCTCTTGTTCCGGGTGGGATGAAGCTTACTTTTGGAACGTTGATCAATGGACTTAAGAGCACCATTGGTGGTGAAATCTTTGGAAGTCCCAAAGAATTTGCCAATCTTAATGCTCTTCAGGAGTTGTTACTTATATTTTTTCTGATCACGATTCTAGTGATTGTTTTAATCCCCTATGCGTTAGGTGCATATTATTTTGCTAAAAAAGTAATTGTGGAAGTAAGAAAGATAGAAGAAGAGGCTCTTGCCAGGCAGAAGGAATATGAAAAAAGCAGAAACCTTATGTTGTCGGATATAGCTCATGACCTTAGGACTCCGATAACTACTGTCTCGGGGTATGCAAAGGCTCTGGAGGACGGTATGGTGGCTGAGGATAAGAAGTCGGAATATCTGTCGGCTATACAAAGAAAGTCTGCACGACTGACAGATCTTATTAATCTGCTGTTTGACTATGTGCGTCTGGACAGTGAGGGATTTACTCTTACCAAGGAGAGATTTGATATCTGCGAACTCTGCAGGGAAACGGCTGCATTTATGTATCAGGATATAGAGGATGCGGGAATGGAGCTTGATGTAGATATTCCTGAAAAAATAGTAAAGGTTAATGGAGATAAGCTGCAGGTTTCCCGTGTCATCACCAATCTTCTGACAAATGCGATCAGACATAACAAGGTCGGTACCGGAATAGGTCTTTTCCTTGTTGTGGAGGATGACGAAACCATCAGAATTATGGTGGCCGATAATGGAGATAAGATAGATGAAGATTATGCCAAAACTATATTCGAACCTTTTGTGGTAGGAGATGAATCCAGAAGTACCAAGGGTGGTACCGGTCTTGGTCTTTCTATCGTCAAGAAGGTTCTGGATATGCATGAGTGGAAGATCCGTCTCGTACAACAGCCGGATATAAGAAAATACTTTGTTGCGGCTCAGTACAGTAAGATGTTTATGATAACGATCAGGAAATAACTTAACTTTATTACATTAAAGCAATAACGCGTTGACGTGACGATGGTTTTGCATTAAAATAATTAGGTGGCCTTGTATAGCTTGTATCGTACAATCGCTATACAGGGCATTTTTTAACGCATATATATTTGAATAAATAAAAACATACATTCGGAGGAATGGGAAAATGCCAATTACACAGTTGTTAGAAAGAAATGCACGTGAGTACGCAAATGATGTAGCTCTCGTGGAGGTTAATCCGGCTATTACGGAAAGAAGAAGAGTGACCTGGAGAGAGTACGAGCTGATGGAGCCAAACCCTAAGGCACCTTACAGAAGAGAGATAACCTGGTCAGTTTTCAATGAGAAAGCAAATCGTTTCGCAAATGTACTTCTCAGCAGAGGTATCAAGAAGAATGATAAGGTAGGAATCCTGCTGATGAACTGCCTCGAGTGGCTTCCGATATATTTCGGTATCCTGAAGACAGGTGCTCTGGCAGTGCCTCTTAACTTCAGATATGATGCTGATGAGATCGAGTATTGCGTGGATCTTGCAGATGTAGATATCCTTGTATTCGGTCCTGAATTCATCGGCCGTGTAGAGGAGATCGCAGAAAAGATATCCAAGAACAGACTTCTTTTCTATGTAGGAGAAAACTGTCCTTCATTTGCAGAGGATTATAATGAGATGGTTGCCAATTCAAGCTCCATCACACCTGATAGCGAGATAACAGATGAGGACTATGGTGCTATTTACTTCTCATCAGGAACCACAGGATTCCCGAAGGCTATCCTTCATAAGCATCAGTCCCTGATGCACAGCGCAAAGGTAGAGCAGGCACATCATGGACAAACAAAGGATGATGTATTCCTTTGTATCCCGCCTCTTTATCATACAGGAGCTAAGATGCACTGGTTTGGTTCCCTCATTTCCGGCGGAAAGGCAGTTCTTCTTAAGGGAACAAAGCCTGAATATATACTTGATGCAGTCAGCAGAGAAAAATGTACCATAGTTTGGTTACTTGTTCCATGGGCTCAGGATCTCCTGATATCTCTTGAGGATGGCAAGCTGAACAAGTCAGACTATGAACTGGATCAGTGGAGACTCATGCATATAGGTGCACAGCCTGTTCCGGCAAGTCTTATAACTAGATGGAAGGCAGTATTCCCTAACCATCAGTATGATACAAACTACGGACTTTCAGAGTCCATCGGACCGGGATGTGTACATCTTGGAGTTGAGAATATAGATCATGTTGGAGCTATCGGTGTTCCGGGCTATGGCTGGGAATGTAAGATAGTTGCTGAGGATGGTTCAATAGTAGATAAATCAGACTCTGATTCGGTTGGAGAACTCTGTGTTAAGGGTCCCGGTGTTATGACCTGCTATTATAAGAACGAAGAAGCAACAAATGAATGTCTGAAGGACGGATGGCTCTATACCGGAGATATGGCAAAATACGACGAAGACGGTTTTATCTGGTTGGTTGATCGTAAAAAAGATGTTATAATCAGTGGTGGTGAAAACATCTATCCGGTTCAGATAGAGAGCTTCATCATGAAGAATAAAAAGGTACAGGATGTTGCAGTAATCGGAACACCTGATGCCAGACTCGGTGAGATATCTACAGCTATTATCCAGCTTAAAGAAGGTGAGGAATGTACAGAAGAGGAGATGAATAATTTCTGCCTTGAGCTTCCTCGTTATAAGCGTCCTAGACAGATCATATTTGCAGATGTACCGAGAAATGCGACAGGAAAGATAGAGAAGCCTGCACTCAGAGAAAAGTACGGCGCTGCAAATCTTGTCGATAGAGAAAACAGAAGGTAGTTTATTAAGAATCCGGGAGGTGACTTGCGATGAAACATTTTAAAAGAGTGATAGCATTATTACTGGTTCTGCTTATGACTCTGACCATAGCTCCTGCTTTTGAAACAGAAGCAGCCGGAGCTAAGGTAACAACTGATAAGTACATTATCTATAAAGAAGCCGGCATATATCCGGCGGCATTTAAGCTGAAGATCAAAGCTAAGAAGGGCTACAACGTATATTACACAACAAATGACAAGGCTACCACAAAGAATGTAATCAAGAGTGGAAAGTCCAAATCTTTTTTAATCGAAAAATTTACCAACGTTAAGGTTTATGCGGTTAAGAAGTCAAAGAAAATGACAAATGCAAAGCTTAAGAAGTATCTTAAGAAGGGCAAATTCGAAAGCTATTCATACAGTATCTCAGATTTCCCTGCATTCAGCGATGCATTTACTGATATCAAAAAAGTAACCATAGATGCTGTTGTTAAAAACAGACTTGAGTACATGGGTGAGGGTGTCAGAATTCTTATTGCCGTTCCGGTATTCTCAAAGCAGTATGCTCATACAGACGGAAGCATTGATTATTTTGCAAGATATGAAATGTATGGTCTGGCAATTGAGAAGGGTCGCTACATCGTAAAGAACGGTGGAACTGAGCTGGTAAAGATGGAACTCAGCAAGTCCGATAATGAGTACAAGGTTGACAGTATCCGTTTCAACATCGATGGTGAAAAGAGCGAAGAAGATCTTAAGGATATGTGCAAGGAATACAAGAATCTTGCCAGCGAAATGATAAAATCAGCAAGTAACGAATATGCTAACCTGAAGGCTGTAATCGAAGGACTTAAAACATATAACAAGAAAAACCAGATCACAGATATAACAGCCATCAAATTTACAGATGGACTTACTGTTTGTATAGAGTAAAATATACAACCTGCACAAAAACGCTTTACATTTTTATGAAAATATGCTATACTTAACCTACTTTTGAAGAAGGTATAAGTGGGTGTACCTAATTATAGAGCGGATAGAAAGAGCCTGTTAGACTTAAGTTTGGGGAAGGAAGTCTGACAGGCTCTTTCGCTATGATTGACATTTGATGGATTAATCTGTTATGGTGTCATAGTGTGTCAGAAAAAGCATAAGATGAGTTAAGATATATGGAAGATAGAAAACGACAAGTAAAAAAACAGCAGATAATATTATGGCTATTCTTTGGCGTGATTGCCATTGGAGCAGTAATAGGCTTAGTTAACGGTATAGAAGATAAAAGGCTTGGAACGCCGCTTGACAGCTCAGTCATTTTTGATGAAACAATTTCCTTTGATGCTGATCAGAATGTGAAGCAGGCTATCGAGGATAATTATATAAAATACCTGAATATGGCTTATGTGCTTATCGGTGATTATCCTGACTGTGAATACTATAAGATCAGCGCAAATGTAACCAGAAATGAATACAACTGGGCAGAGGACTTTTATGTAGATGACGGTAAGCTCTACTATAACTATTATAAGGACGGAAAAGCGCTGGGTAAGCCCGGTATAGATGTATCAGAATTCCAGCATGACATAGACTGGGAAAAGGTTAAAGCAACAGGAATGCAGGTGGCAATAATAAGACTTGGCTACCGTGGCTATGGCAGTGAAGGAAAGATACATCTGGATTCGGCCTATGAGCATAATCTGGACAGTGCCATAGAAGTAGGAATGGAAACAGGAGTATATTTCTTCTCATCTGCTATAAATAAAGAAGAAGGAATAGAAGAGGCAGAATTCTGCCTGAAGCATGTAAAAGG
>JAFWSY010000057.1 GCA_017519155.1 Eubacterium sp. | reverse complement strand
TTAAGAAGGGTAAGACTTCTAAGATCAAGGCTAAGGTAGTTAAGAAGAGCAAGAAGCTTAAACTTAAGAGCAGCAAGCTTACATATGTAAGTTCAAATACAAAAGTTGCTACAGTATCTTCAAAGGGTAAGATTACAGCTAAGAAGAAGGGTTCTTGTACAATAACTATCTATGCTGAGAATGGCGTAAAGAAGACAGTTAAAGTTAAAGTAAAGAAGTAATAAAATTCAAAACTAAGTAATCATAAAAATTGGTGACAGTTTGAACCAGGTTCAAACTGTCACCTTTTTTCAAAAAATATAATTAATCGATTTCTTCAATTGATGTGTGCCATTCCTGGAGGGAGTGGATGTTGCCGTGGTGGCGTTTCTTCATGTGGTCGATTCCCTCGGCTGCGGCGCGGCCTGCAGCGATTGTTGTGATGTATGGCACTTTGTATTTGATGGCTGCTTTACGGATGTAAGCGTCATCGTGGATTGACTCTTTACCGGATGGTGAGTTGATTATGAGCTGTATCTGACCGTTTGATATAAGGTCGAGGATGTTTGGACGTCCTTCGTACAGCTTCTTAACTTTCTCAGCCGGGATGCCGGCAGAAGTAATTGTTTCGTAAGTGTTGCCTGTAGCAAGGATCTTGAAGCCGTTCTCATGAAGGATACGTGCAACTTCCGGTGCTTCAGGTCTTTCTGTGCGGTTAAGGGAGATGAGTGCAGTACCCTCAAGTGGGATTTCTGCCTTTGCAGCTTCCTGTGCTTTGAAGTAAGCTCCACCGCTGGACTGTGATATTCCGAGGACTTCGCCTGTGGAACGCATCTCCGGTCCGAGGATTGGGTCAACTTCAGGGAACATGTTGAATGGGAAGACTGCTTCCTTAACTCCGTAATATGGTATCTTTCTTTCCTTCAGATCAGGTACAGGTGACTTACGTCCTGTAAGCTCTGAAGTGATTATATCTGTAGCAAGCGGAACCATGCGAATGCCGCAAACTTTTGATACGAGTGGAACTGTACGTGATGCACGAGGGTTAGCCTCCAGCACATATACAACTCCGTCCTCGATAGCGTACTGCATGTTCATGAGTCCGACAACGTGCATTTCCTCGGCTATCTTGCGAGTGTATTCCTTAATTGTAGCAAGGTTTTCTTCGGAAATGTGCTTGCTAGGAATGATGCATGCTGAGTCTCCTGAATGAATACCTGCCAGCTCGATGTGCTCCATAACTGCAGGAACATAAGCGTGTGTACCATCGGAGATAGCGTCTGCCTCACATTCTGTAGCGTGGTGCAGAAATCTATCGATAAGGATTGGTCTGTCAGGTGTTACACCAACAGCTGCCTGCATATAGCCTGTCATGCTTTCGTCGTCAAAGACTACTTCCATACCACGTCCGCCAAGTACGTATGAAGGACGAACCATTACAGGATAACCTATCTGATTAGCTATTTGGATGGCTTCATCAACTGTAGTAGCCATTCCTGCCTCAGGCATTGGGATGCCAAGCTTATCCATCATAGCTCTGAACTGGTCTCTGTCCTCTGCAAGGTCGATAACCTCAGGTGATGTACCGAGGATCTTTACGCCGTTCTTCTGAAGGTCGGAAGCAAGGTTAAGTGGTGTCTGTCCACCGAACTGTGCGATAACACCAACCGGCTTTTCCTTCTTATATATAGAAAGAACATCTTCAAGTGTAAGTGGCTCGAAGTAGAGCTTGTCTGATGTATCGTAATCTGTAGAAACTGTTTCTGGGTTACAGTTTACAATGATTGTCTCGAAGCCCAGCTTCTTAAGTGACTTAGCTGCATGTACACAGCAGTAGTCAAATTCGATACCCTGGCCGATACGGTTTGGACCGCCGCCGAGGATCATGATCTTAGGTTTATCTGTATTTATTTCATTCTTATCTACGTCACAATAGGTTGAATAGTAGTAAGCGCTGTCCTGTGTACCGCTTACGTGAACTCCCTGCCAAGCCTCAACTACGCCGATAGCCTCACGTGCCTCGCGGATAGAATCTTCGGAAACTGAAAGAATCTCGCTGAGGTATTTATCTGAGAAACCGTCTTTCTTAGCCTGTGTAAGTTCTGCATCTGAAGGAACCTTGCCGGCGCCACCATTTGCGGCTGCACCGTACTTAGCAACAAGAGCTTCCTCTTCATCTACAAGTTCCTTCATCTGCTCGATGAAGTATTTCTTTACAGAAGTGATCTCGTGGATCTCATCTACTGTAGCTCCTTTACGAAGTGCTTCGTACATCTGGAAATGTCTCTCACTGGATGGAGTGATGAGTGCCTGAAGCAGCTGGTCCTTAGTCATGTTGTTGAAGTTCTTAACATGTCCGAGACCATAACGACCTTTCTCGAGAGAACGGATAGCCTTCTGGAAAGCTTCTTTATAATTCTTACCGATGGACATTACTTCACCAACGGCACGCATCTGTGTTCCAAGCTTATCCTCAACACCCTTGAACTTCTCAAATGCCCATCTAGCGAACTTGATAACTACATAGTCTCCGCCCGGAACGTACTTGTCAAGTGTACCATACTTACCACAAGGGATCTCACTAAGTGTAAGTCCTGAAGCAAGCATAGCAGATACGAGAGCGATAGGGAAACCTGTTGCTTTAGAAGCAAGAGCAGATGAACGTGAAGTACGAGGGTTGATCTCGATAACTACGATACGATCTGATACAGGGTCGTGTGCAAACTGAACATTTGTTCCACCGATAACCTG
>JAFWSY010000056.1 GCA_017519155.1 Eubacterium sp. | reverse complement strand
ACTTTCTTCTTTATCAAAATCTCTGTGAAGATAGTACTCTTCATCATCAGGTGTATACATGACCGGATAATCTATCTGGGTATCAGCTATGGTAAGCCATCCTACAAAATCACGATTCTTTGTATACAGATTAGCAAACTTGGACTGAACTGATACACCATCTACATCAACGTACTTAAGATACTCTTCTCTGCCGCCATCAGAAGATGAAGACGAATCCTCTACACCTTCCGGAGCTACACTGTGAGAGTCATTATCGATCATGGACTTAAGATCTTCAAACTTACTCTCAGCTCTGCTTATCCTTAAGAAATAAACCGCGAGATAAGTTCCCGATCCCAGGAAGCCCACTATAAAAATTACAAGCAGTGCATTTGTAATGGTATTAGAGATTCTCTTTCTTCTCTGCTTCTTCCTTTTCTTGGCAATGTACTCGCTGGTACTCAGATCTTCCTTAGGCTTCCGAAATTCCGATTCGGGAATCTCCCATATCTTACGCTCGGGTTTCTTCTCAGGCTGAGGAGTTGATTCTTCCGGCTGTTTTACCGGTGACTCCTCATACTTAATTGCAGGCTCGGCTGCAGGTTTTTCCTTACGCTTGATTCCCAGTTTTTTCTCAGGTTTAGCTTCAGGTTGTACCTCCGGCTTTATCTCAGGTACTGCCTCCGGCTTTGTTTCTTCGGAAGAACTATATCTTTTTAGAATCTCATCTATTTCATCTGCGTTGAAATTAAAATCATCCATTTCTAATATCGCTTTCTTCCCCAGAGTTTCTTTCTTTTCAACTCAAGATATTCGCTGTATGCTTCCTCAAGCATCTGCTTCTCATTCGGAAATTTAAGCAGATGATATGCTTCATGATACTTGTAATAACCTGAGTCACAGAAAAACTCTTCTCTTTGAGGTTTGCTGTAGAAGCTGTCTGACATCATAAGATACCAGTAAACATTTTTACTTACTACATCTGTATATGTACTGAATGTATAACTTGTCTTTCCTATATATTTGATAATAGAAGCATCCACTCCGGACTCTTCTTTTACCTCTCTGAGCGCTGTTTCAGTATGCTGTTCTCCTTCTTCCACGGTACCCTTTGGAAGTACCCATCCTTCATATCTGTTCTTGTAATTCTTGTACAAAAGGAGAATCTTACCCCTGAAAATAACCACACCGCCACAACTGGTTGCTTCGATCATTGCAATCCCTCCTATTCATCTGGTGTGTAAAAATTCATGTCGACAACTTCCTCATGTCAACAACTGTATTTTGTATGATAACAATTATCCTTATTAAAATCAAGTTACTTTGTATTATCCCTTATTTCATAATACCTGTCCATTATCTGTGAAGCAACTGATGTTCCCGATATCTGATTTGAGGTATAATCCTCTACTATTACGCTTACTACAATGTCCGGATTATCCGTTTTAGTAAAACCTACAAACCATGAATTACAATTTCCGTTATTATCATATTCCGCCGTTCCGGTCTTTCCTGCAACTGTATAAGATTTTGAGGACATATATTCGGAAGCGGTTCCATTCTCACATACCTCTTCAAGCATAGGAATGATCTTCTGTGTCAGCTCAGGTTCGATCAGCTGACCACAGGATTTTACCGGATTCTTGCTGATAAGCGCATCATTTACACTTCTTATCTCCTTAACATATCTCGGCTTCATCAGCACACCGCCATTGGCTATTGCATCCATTATAAGTGCATTATGAAGCGGAGTAATAAGTGTATCTCCCTGTCCGATAACTGTCTGAGGTATCTCGGTTATCTCGCTGTCTTTATCCAGCACAAATTCAGATTTATTGTATTCCTGATCATATGGAAGCTTCTTGTTAAACAACAGTTCCTCTGCCAGATTATGAAGCTTACCAATATCTATCTCATTTGTTCCAATATTTGCAAAGCTGGTATTACAGGACATAGCAAGGGATTCCTTCAGATCAAGAGTTCCATGCTCTGTACTGTTACTGCATCTTATGGATACACTGTTGAAGATATCCGAGCCATAGCAGTCATGAGAATAATCCTCATAATCCTTATGCTCTCTCAGATATTCAAGAGCAGTTACCACCTTAAATGTGGAGCCCGGTGCATACATACCCTGGGTACATCTGTTAAGCAGCACTGTACTGGAGCTTCCCTCCTCAGAATGAATATTCTCCCATACGCTGTCGATTTCATTTGGATCAAAGGTAGGACTGGAATACATTACCAGTATATCTCCAGTATCCGCATCCAGAACCACCACAGCACCGTTTGCATCTCCCAGCGCATATGCTGCAGTCTGCGTCAGATCATAATTATATGTAGTAATTACCTTGTCACCATCATTCTTTTCATCATTCAGATCATTTACAAGTTTGTTTGCTATGTTTGCATGAGAACGCATCAGGTCTATATCATATTCCTGCTCGATTCCCGAGCCACCATAAGCTTTATAACCCACAGTATGTGCAAACAGACTTCCGTAAGGATAATATCTTACATCATTTCCCTCTTCATCGGTTTTAGTCTCAGCCAGAATCTCGCCGTCACTACTTACGATTTCTCCACGTGAAACAAACCTGTCAAAGTTATCTCTTCTCTTATTATGAGAATCCGACACTATTCTGTCTGCATCATGAAACATGAAATAAATGACATATCCAAAGAGTGCCATAAAGGTCAGTACCATTATATATGTCATGAAAACAATGGGACGATTTTTAATTTTGTTTTTCTCTGCCCGTTCCTTTTCCTTTTCCAGAAATTCCTTCAATTCCGGGGACAGCGGGCCTTGTTTTTCTTTCGATATGCTGTCTTTCTTTTTCAACATTATCTGCCTCTTCACTGACTAAAATATATGTATACTGAACTATTGAAAACATAATAAGTGTACTGAATACACTACTCACACCATAGCTTATAAGCGGAAGCGTTACTCCCGTAGAAGGAATAAACTTAGTTACTCCTCCGATATTCAGGAACACCTGGAATATATAGCAAATGGCAATACCAAAGGTTACGTATTTGTAAAATGGATTCTTACATTTCATAGCAATATTCTGAATAGCTATGAAACTGCTTAGATATATAAGAATCAGGGCCAGTCCAAAAAGAACTCCCAGCTCTTCGGAGATAGCTGAAAATACAAAGTCACTCTCTGCAACCGGGATAATATACGGCATACCTCTTCCGAGTCCTGTTCCCGCAAAACCTCCGGTTCCTATGGCAAACAATGATTCCGACAACTGATATCCCTGAGAATCTATATACTTGAAAGGATCCTTCCAGGCCGTTATCCTGACCATTATATGTGCAAACAGGCTGTCCTTAAAAAGCACGTACCCGGCGAAGCAGGCCAGCACCAGAAGTCCTATACCCAGAAACATGAATGTCGGTCTGGATGTTGCCAGATAAACCATCATGAAATAGCTTATATAAAACAGCAGCACCGCTCCAAAGTCCTTCTCTGCCACCAGTATCAGCATAAAAGCTGCGGCAATCATGGCATTTATTACAAGCTCCTTAAGGGTATTTACCTTAACCAGGGAACTGGCCGCAAAGAATATGAATACTATCTTGACGAATTCCATAGGCTGGAGGGATATGCTGAAAAGCTCTATCCAGTTTCTGGAACCGTTTATTTCCTTTCCAATACCCGGAATAAAAACCGAGGCCAGCAGAATGATACCGAATATACCATAGAAGGTACTCCAGTTCTTTGCGTTCTTCAGCTTTGATAACACAAAAGGAATGAATAAAGTGATGACCAGACCCACAGAGGCAAGTATAAACTGCCTTATGGCCAGCTTGGGATTGAGTCTCAGAAGAATTGTATAACCTATCAGCATTAAGAATGCTACATTATTCGTGAGAAGCCTCGAGGATTTTTTATATATGGTCCTGAAGGCAACTATATAGGTTATTGCTATCAGAATCTCTATCAGATAATAAAGCATTATCTTGATTTCCTGCATATTGATCAGCAGCATCACATGACACAGAAAATGAATCATGAATATATAAAAAATCTGCTTATTAAGATTTGAAGTTCTTTTTTCTCTGTCCTTTGCCGTGAAGTAAGTAAAGCATTTTATGGTATATAAAGCCATAAATATCAGGACCAGATATTTTGAAATCATGCATATAATACTTTGCATCTTAAATACCCTTTCCAAAATGTCCTATGGTAAAGCATTTATTCTTTATATAGTCCGGAGCCGGGCTAAGTACATCAGCCACTTCCTTATAGCTCTCGGTAGTAAAATCATATTTACATATATCGATATCCGGTAAAAACTCATGAAGGCTGAGGTGCTTTGAATCATAAACGATGGAATAATGGGAAATGTCAGAATACCTGACAGGATATATACTTCCCCTTCCGTCATCCAGTTCTTTCAAGGCCGCATCAGGCGCATCTGTAACCATCAGCGGTATCCTTGTATACACAGACCTGACAAGTTTAACACCCTCCGGGTACAATATGGCATCATTGATTTTTCCCGATATTTCGTAGGATGCTTCAAGATAAAAACTAACATCATAAGCCTCGAAAAGACCGGCCAGCTTTCTTACTGCATAAGAATTATAGGCATAAATGCTGTGCCCGAGTACAACTGTTTTTATGCTGTAATCCTCATTCGTTTCAAGAAACCTAAGTAATGAAGCCAGATCATCTATACATCTTATGTAAACCCCAGATATCATTTTCTTCATGTCACCTTCAAGGATATCCTTTACGCAGTAATCCCCTCTGTTAACATAGGGAAATGCAGCTATTACATCTGTGGTTCTTCTTATTTTATCCAATATATCTTTATTATCTGCTATGTCACCCCTGCCGAAACTTCCGCCGGAGCCCATATCCATATAGAGATAATTTATATCGAATTTTCCTGTTTCTACTGCTTCTGCCACAGCCCTCAGCTGAGCCATATCAGCTACAGATACGTGTATCTCTTTATCCTTTTCCTCCATGGTAAGACTGTGACTACTTTCTCCATGGATATCTTCTTTATGAATATCTTCCATAGGAAGAATATTATTATCCCTTCTATATGAAGCAGTTATCTCATCTTTAAGCTTATCCAGAAGTTCTCTTCTAAGCTTCTTAAGCTCAGATACAGGGATAAAGGCATCCTCATCTGCATCTGCATCAAAGGAAACAACCTCAAATTCTGATTCTCCCAGTCTTGTAAGCTTTGACTCAAGTATATCTACTGTAACAGGTTTCGAAGAAGCTTCCTCTACTCTGCTTCCTGTCACTGAAACAACTATGCCGGAGTCATCTGCCGAGGACGCACTAAGTTTAAAAGCACTCCCCTTCCTGAATACACATTTCATATCCACAGGAAGACTTCTTTTACTGTTTATTATCTCATCAAGGTTCTCTGTAACAGCCCTGCTTCTTGTTCTATAAATGGCGGT
>JAFWSY010000055.1 GCA_017519155.1 Eubacterium sp. | reverse complement strand
TTTATTATTATCCTCCTGTATTACCGATTTTCATTTTCTGAACCAATAATACAGTTTTAATAAGAGGATGTCGTTTTTCTTATATTACTTAACATTACAAAGTTGTAAGGTTACACCACATCATAGAATTCATTATCGGAAAAACTTAAATCAACTCTGGTCCACTTTCCCTGCTCTGATTCTATAGATATCTCGTGTCCCAGCTTCCTGCAGAGTTCCTTCACTATATAAAGTCCCATTCCGGTGGACTTGGTTCTGTCCAGTCCGTTCTGCCCTGTGAATGACTTGTCGAATACTCTCTTCAGATCCTCTTCGGGGATACCGATTCCGTTATCCTCCAGGGAAATGTTCACTTTGCCCTCCGCCTCGCTTACCACTATCCTGACGTAGGCTTCTCCCTCATCCTTTTTGTACTTTATACTGTTTGATATCAGCTGTCCCATAATAAAGATCAGCCACTTCTGGTCTGTATTTACTTTTATTTTTTCTATGTTCAGAGCACCTGTTTCAACCAAATAGTCCATATCATTATCCTGAAGATTCTCTCGATAGGTCATGGCTGTATCATGAACTATATCCGCTACACTTACCTTTGAGATATGATAGTCCTTTTCCACATTTTCGGATCTCACATAATAAAGTACCTGATTCACCAGCGACTCTATTCTTCTGGTCTGAGCAAGAAGCTTCCTGAATTCTGCATTTTTATTCTGATCTTCTTCTGAAAGCAGAAGATTATGGATTTTAAGACTTATGGCTGAAAGAGGAAGCTTTACCTCATGGAGCCACATCTCGATATATTCCGAAAAATCCCTGCTCTGCTTCTGGTAGAGTGCCACATTTTCCGCCATGGACTTATCTATCTCATAAAGGGTATCCACAATAAGACGGCCTTCTAAAAAATCCGGTGTATCAAGAGTTTCCAATACAAGATAGGCCTTATCCAGCCTGGATACCTTCTCCTTAATATCATTAAAGAATTTCTTTTTTCGGTTGTAATCATAGATAAATATACCCAGCAGAGACATAACAAAAAGCCCGGCTAAAAGAAGGATTAATACCGGGTTTACTTTGAAAGCAACCAGCAGCCATATGGTTATTACCAGCACTGCTGACGCTGTTATCAGTTCTACTATTTTATCTTTTAAATAGCTTTTAAAATTCATGCTCAGTTCCTGCCTTGAATCACATGATTCATTATACGTCCATTACTACTCAAGTATATAGCCCTGTCCCTTACGTGTTTCGATGGCATTTTCCACACCTGCATCTGAAAGCTTGCTTCGAAGTCTGCTGATATTTACAGTGAGGGCATTATCATTCAGGTACTCGCTGTTGTTCCACAGGTCCGTCATAAGGTCATCACGGCTGACGATCTGCCCCCTGTGATTATAAAGAAAGGACAGAATCAGCATCTCGTTTTTTGAAAGGACAGTCTCTGTACCATCCTTACCGATTATCATGCTGCGCCTGAAATCAATCCTTACATCTCTGTAATCAGCCACCTCAGCTGAGCCTCCGAGACGCTTGAATATATTTCCGATTCTAAGCAGAAGCAGAGTTGGATTATAGGGCTTCGTTATATAATCATCTGCGCCGTAGCCCATTGATATCAGTTCATCCCGCTCCGAATCGCTGCTGGTAACCATTATCACCGGAATATCCGACCTGGATCTCAGCTCACGAAGAACATCCTTCCCGTTTTTAAAAGGAAGGTTGATATCCAGCAGCACCATATCGGGGGATGCTGCAATTATATCCTGTACAGTATTATCGAAGGAGGAAATTGTCTCGGCATTATATCCGGAGGTACTGAGCAGAATCACTATCTCGTCCCTTATATTTTCCTCGTCCTCTATCACTAAGATTTTCTTCATAATTTCACCTGTATTTTTATTTATCCTGATACGTAATTTTATCACCAAATCTTTGATTGTTCTATATTTTCTTAATCCTTAATTCACAATACTAATTGTCATAGACTTTATCTTGTGATACTATTTTTTCATGGGGTTAAAATATTTAAAAGGAGAAGGAGTCTAAGATTTATGCAGAGTTATATAGAAAACAGCGGTCTGAGAAGACACATTCTGATAGTCGACGACGAAATGATCAATCGGGAGATCCTTGGTAATCTGCTTCAGGAAAATTATGAAGTACATTTTGCCGAAAACGGAAAGCAGGCTCTGGATATCCTGATCAAAAGAGAGCATATCTATTCACTCATCCTGCTGGATCTTCTTATGCCGGTTATGGATGGTTTTGAGCTGCTGGATATACTTAAAAATGATGATAAGCTTCGCACCATACCGGTCATAGTTATGACCTCCGAAAAGGATGCCGAAGTAACGAGCATTAAGCTCGGAGCAGCTGACTTCATTACCAAGCCTTATGACATGCCTGAAGTCATTCTTGCAAGGTGCGAAAGAATCATAGAACTTCAGGAAGATAAAAGTCTTATTAGAGCCGCGGAAAAAGATCATCTGACAGGTCTTTATACAAAGGACTTTTTCACTGAATATATCAAGCAGATAGAAAAGTATAATCCTAAAAAAAGCAGGGATCTTCTTGTTATCAATATAGAGCATTTCCATCTGATCAACGAGCTCTATGGTCGAAAACAGGGTGATAAGGTTCTTATCTGTATAGCGGACATACTCCAAAAGCTATTCGATGATACTCACGGTATCGGCTGCAGAACCGAGGCCGATTATTTCTATGTTTATTCCGAAAATGGAACTGACTATGATAAAACTCTCATGAGTCTTCTGGACGGACTGGATGACAGCGTGCCGGATGCTCATGTACGTCTTCGTATGGGTGTTTATCCGGATGTAGATAAGTCTCTTATGGCAGAAAACTGGATCGACCGGGCCAAAACAGCCTGCGACAGAATAAGAGGAGACTACAGCAGACATATAGCCTACTATAATAATGAATTCTATGAGAAGTCCAAATATCAGGAAAAACTTATTAATGATATAGACAGAGCTATTGCTAATAATGATCTTATAGTATATTACCAGCCCAAATACAGTATTCAATGTGATACTCCAACCCTTAGAAGTGCCGAAGCACTTATCCGCTGGAATCATCCTGAGCTGGGTATGATAAGTCCAGGTGATTTCATTCCTCTCTTTGAGAGCAACGGACTTATACAGAAACTGGATCGCTATGTATGGAAAGAAGCTGCCAGTCAGATAGGAAAATGGAAAAAAGAATATGGTATGTCCATTCCTGTTTCCGTAAATGTATCCCGAATGGATATATATTATCCGAAGCTTCGTGACGAATTCAAAGGTCTTCTCGAATCAAACGGTCTTGAAACGAATGAACTGATGCTTGAGATAACCGAATCTGCCTATGCAGACAATGCCGATCAACTTACTAATGTTATCGAGAATCTCAGAAGCGACGGCTTCATGATAGAAATGGATGACTTTGGTTCAGGCTATTCATCCCTCAATATGCTCACTACCATTCCTATAGATGCACTAAAAATGGATATGAAGTTTATCCGAAATATGCAGAAGGACGATAAGAGCATGAAGCTGGTAGAACTGGTTCTGGATATAGCAAAGTTCCTCCACGTTCCGGTAATAGCTGAAGGCGTGGAAACTGAAGAACAGCTCATGCTTCTTAAAGAAAGAGGCTGCGATATCATTCAGGGCTATTATTTCTCAAAACCGGTTCCGCCTGAGGAATTCACACAGTTCATCATTCAGGCAAAAGGTTAATGCCGCATACATCAGAATCTGAAAGGAAAAATAATCATGATTACTATAGACTCATTAAAAGCATACGGTGCAAATGTAGATGAAGGACTCGGACGCTGCATGGGCAACGAAGCCCTTTATCTGAAGCTGGTTGCAACTATACCCTCAGAGGAAAGATTCGCTCTTCTGAAGGAACAAATAGAAGCTGATAATCTTGACGGTGCCTTCGAAAGTGCACATGCTCTGAAGGGCGTTACCGGTAATCTGTCTCTGACACCGCTATATGATCCTTTAGTAGAAATAACCGAGCATCTCAGATTAAGGGAAGCTATAGACTACTCAGAACTACTGACAGCGATACTGGATCAAAAAATCAAACTCGAAGAATTGATAAATTCTTCCAAGGTCTGATAGAGTCTTTCCGGTTCCACAGGTTTCGACAGATGTGCATTCATTCCCACCTGAAGGGAACGCTGTACATCTTCGTCGAAGGCATTTGCGGTAAGCGCTATGATCGGTATCTTCTTCGCATCTTCTCTATCAAGATTTCTTATCCTTCTGGTAGCTTCCAGTCCATCCATCTCCGGCATTCTCATATCCATAAGGATTGCATCAAAATATCCCGGCTCACTGTTCTCGAATCTTTCAAGAGCTTCCCGTCCGTTTACTGCCAGTTCTACCTTCATATCCCTCATCTCAAGGACCATGAGCATTATCTCGGCATTAACCTGCATATCCTCAGCAAGAAGTATCCTCTTACCCGCCAGATCTATCTTCTTCTCTGTGCTGTTTAAGGATTTCTTCTTAATAGCGGATTTGAACTCTTCCAATACAACAGTTGCAAAAAGCGGTTTCGGAACGAAGCTGTCAACTCCGGCCTGCAGAGCATCCTCCAGAACATCGTCCCATCTATAGGCTGTAAGAATTATGATAGCCGATTCCGTTCCTACTATCTCACGTATACATCTGGTGGTTTCGATTCCATCCATATCCGGCATCTTCCAGTCAACCAGTATAAGATTATATGGGGTTCTTCGGGCATGCCTCAGTCTTACCATTTCAATAGCATCCTTACCCGACATCGCTATTTCAGCAGATATTCCTTCTTTTTCCAAAACTAGTCTGGCATGCTCGCAGGCTATCTCATCATCATCGATAATAAGTACACTCATTTCTTCCGGCGCGATATCGACATCCGAATCCTTTGTAACAGACTTCAAAGCATCCGAAAGTGTCACTGTGATATAAAATGTTGTGCCTTTGCCCTTCTCACTTTTTACCTCTATATTGCCGTTCATCATTTCCACGATATTCTTTGTAATAGCCATTCCAAGACCGGAACTTCCATACTTGCTGGTGGTTGATGCATCCTCCTGGGCAAATGTATCAAACAGATGCGGCATAAACTCATCGCTTATTCCGATACCCGTATCAGCTATTTCAAAAAGCAGCGTAGACTTATTCTCAAAGCCTGCGGTTTTCTTTACATCAAGAGTCACGCTTCCCTTTTCCGTAAACTTAACCGCATTACCGATAACATTTATCAGCACCTGACGAAGTTTCAGACCATCCCCTATATAATAATCATTAACATCACTGCTGACATGACACTGATAATCGATACCCTTCTCCTGACACTGACCGCTGAACATAGTATTAAGTGATTCCAGAAGCTGCGGGAATGAGAATTCTTCATTTTTTATGATCATTCTGCCCGACTCTATGCGTGACATATCCAGGATATCATTTATAAGTCCAAGCAAATGATCTGCTGATTCTCCAATCCTGGTAAGGAAGCCCTTTGTCTTCTCCGGAGTTTCAGGGTCATTCAGCGCTATGCTGTCCAGACCGATAATGGCATTCATAGGTGTTCTGATCTCATGACTCATATTGGAAAGGAAGGCGGTCTTTGCCTTATTGGCCTGCTCTGCTGAAGCAAGGGCTTCACTGAGGATCTCATTTCTGGCCATCTCCTCACGCATCTCCTCATCTATTATGGTAAAGCCCACTCCTATATCATGCACTATTCCGTCTTCTCTGTTTTCAGCAAGTCTCACGCCTGCCATACGAAGCATTTCATAGTACTCTTTATCCTTATTTCGAACCAGATATCTGTAGGTTATAAGACGATTATCCTTAAGAGCATTTCTTATATTCTCTATATCTATGAATTTGAGAAATCCCTCTCTGTATTCCTCTGCAACATGCTTTTCAGCATAATATCTAAATCTCTCGCTGAAGCAGAAATGTATTCCTTCTTTACTCTGATCGGAATCTTCATAATCTCCTCTGTAACATACTGCATCATCCTCATCCAGATTTGCATAATAAACACTTCTGTAGTCCGAAGCCATAGCAGTGATAAGATTATCCTGAAGAGCTCTCCTTCTCTCCTCCTCCAGAAGTTTCTCCTGCAGATTGATCTTCTCCTGCATCTCCTGCTGTTTTATCCTGTTTTCCGTTTCCGCTGTTTCTTTCTCCAGCATTACCTTTGCATTTT
>JAFWSY010000054.1 GCA_017519155.1 Eubacterium sp. | reverse complement strand
TTCCCAGAGTTCTCTGATCATCTTTCCCTGTTCTGATGGCAGCTGTGCAAACAGCTTGTCTGCTGCCTCTCTTTCCCTGTCAGCTTTTCCTACATTTGCCGCAACATCATAAGCAAATGTATCTCCTGCGTAGATCTCAATAAGATCATGTACCACGCACATCTTTACTGCACGGCTGACATCTACCGGTTCTTTTGCATATTCCTCAAAGAGCATTGCCATCACAGCGATATGCCAGGAATGCTCGGCATCATTTTCGCGCCTGCTCTTATCAATAAGAGACGTTCTCCTGATGATACTAGTCATCTTGTCAATCTCGGCAGTAAACTTGAGCTGCTGATCCATACGGATATTACCGCTGGACAGAAAATCCTGAATTCCCATACTAAGCTTTTCCCTCCGTTAATTTAGTTTTTAATTTTTCTCTTGTTTCCTCTGATACTCCAATACTGTCGAAGTATCCTTCTACATTACCATACTCCTTTATAAATAATTCCATAAAATCTTTTATATAAGATTCTCTTGGAAGGATTATGTTCAGATCAAGATCAGGATGGTGTATAGCCGCCATCTTGAACCTTTCTTTATTATACTCAAGGGTGAGCATATAATCCGAAACTATCTCATCTTCATTTACGCCGCAAAGCATGAAGATAATCGCTGTTACGACTCCTGTTCTATCTTTACCGGCTGAACAGTTATACATAACCCCTGACTCAGCTTCTGCCATAGTTGTAAATATATCCTTTAATGAAGGTGAAGACGCTATCTTCATATAGCTTCCCGGAACTGCTTCTACTGATTCCGGAACCTGACTTCCTTCCACTATAGGGAAGTTATAATATGTAAAGCCTTCACGTCCGGCAAAGCTGCTTGGCTTTGAAGCAATGTCCTCCTCTGTCCGCATATCGATTATAGTTGTTATTTCATTTGTTTTTAGAAAATCTATATCTCTCTGATTTGCATAGCCTGACCAGTCACTTCGAAGAAGTCTGTTAAAATGTGTAAGCTTTCCATCCTTACAATGATGTCCGCCAAGATCTCTGGTATTCATAGTTGTTTCAAGAAGGCTCTTTGATTTTTCATTCCAGTCAAGGATTGAAACCACTTCAGGAAGACTGTCTGCTATAAAGCTTGGAAGCTCATCATCACTTTTAATTTTCCACATGCCTCCAAAGCCCTGTCTCAGCCACATGGTTCTCATACCAAGCTTCTTTGCGGGAAGAATATCATTATCAATTCTGTCACCCACCATCATTGCTTCATCAGGCCCTACGCCTGCTTTTTCCATAGCTATCTCGAATATCTTCAGATCTGGTTTTGCCACACCCTCTTCAGCAGAGGCTATGACTAGATCTATATATTTAAGGATACCGAAGGCTTCAAGTCTGTCAGCTGTTCCAAGGGCCTGATTAGCTATAATGCCAATCTTATATTTCTCATGAAGTTCTTTCAGAACATTCTCTGCTTCAGGATAAAGCTTTTCAGCATCCATAGTCCACTTGGGAAGGTCCACATGAAGCATATTTGCTATCTCAAGATCACCTCTTCTGTTCTGCTTATATAGCTCTTTTGCCTTCTCAAATACATATTCCGGTTCAACACCGCCAGCTTCAGCTATTTTTTCTAATCTTTGTTTATAGCATTCTATTTCATCAACCAGGGTTGAACCCACATCAAAGAATATCCATTTCAGTTTACTCATGCTTCTTCCTCATTCATCTTATTTATCGCATCCAGTGGTTTGATGGTCATCTCTACCCAGGCAGGTATGAAACCGCATTTATAGGCATTTCTTACTGAGCGGATATTTGACCAGGCTGTACAGTAGAAAGGAACCTTGCCTTTCTTCATTATTTCCGCTGCAAGTCTGGTGGTTATTGCAGATGCAATTCCATTACGTCTGTATTCAGGAAGAACGTCGATTCCTATCTGCCACATATCATCGCAGTCAGCTGAGCAGGCTGCAAGTCCCACAAGCTTTCCCTTCTCATAAGCACCCACGCCCAAAACATCCAGTTCTTTTCTTTCCTTACAAATAGCATTGCTCCACTCAGGAAGATAAAGCTCTGCAAAATCTTTCTGCTCCAGGACTTTATATTCAAAGCCTTCAGGAAGTTCCGGAAAGCTATGCCCGTTTTCATCTGAATTCATTATTGTACCATATCTGCTTTGCAGATATGCAATCCTTGCATCGCAAGGATTGGCTGTGCTTTGCACAGCGTATCCTCTCTTCGTTCGGAGCACCGATTTGCTCTGCAAATCGGCACCTATCATGTCGTAATATCTATCCTTATCCGGAAGATAATACTCAGCCATAAAGCAGACTCCGTAACCCTTTTCTTCAAGCTTCTTATTTAGCCAGTGCATATTGGGAGCTTCGAACAGATGATAGAATTCGAATTTCTTCATGTATTCCTCTGTTATAGCTCTGATGTCATCCTGTACAGCTGCAACTGTATTACTTCCATACAGTACGAAGTTACCGGTCACAGGCTGTTTTATATACTTTCTGGCATTCTCGCCCATATGATATTTACAAATTACATTTTCTGATTTTGTAAAGTCCTCTGCTTTACATCCTATATCCTCTGCAGACTGCGACATGGCAATCTGCAGCATTTCCTTGTTATTCATATTAATCCTTAATCCTCTATTACTATATGTTTTCATATTTCAATTCATTGCTATACTTTCTATCTTTTCAGTTCATACATAATAAGTGTCATCTTGTCGTTTACTACATGCTCTTCTCCGACACGGACGAAGCCGCATTTCTCATACAGATGACAGTTACCCTTTTCCTGAAGTATTGTTTCAAGCATCCAG
>JAFWSY010000053.1 GCA_017519155.1 Eubacterium sp. | reverse complement strand
GCTTACGGAAATCTCTCTTACGCTCTTTACGACCTGCAAATGCAGAAGCCTGAGCTCTCATTACAGACTGCTTAGCAACTCTGTACTGCTTGCTTCTTGATCCACGATAACCTTTAGCAGCCTTTAATACTTTATTATGCTTAGCCTTGGCATTAGCGCCACCTTTAATTCTTGCCATTTTTTTATCCTCCAATCATGTTCCCATTAAGGGACAACCAAATTATTTAATCCGAAATATTTCCTAGTAATAAAATCCTTTATAAAGCTTCTTACAGATAAGGAAGAATCTTCTTCATGTTCTTCTCATTTGTCTTATCAGTAATAGTTGCTTTTCTAAGATTTCTCTTTCTCTTAGTTGTCTTCTTTGTAAGGATATGGCTCTTGTAAGCCTTGTTTCTCTTAAGCTTTCCTGTACCTGTAACCTTAAAACGCTTAGCTGCAGCTCTTTTTGTCTTTAACTTTGGCATTATAATTTCCTCCTTTATACAATTTCGATACTAATCGAAATGGTTATTAATGTTATTTGTTCTTTGCAGCAAGAAACATAGTCATGCTTCTTCCCTCAAACTTAGCTGGTTTGTCTATCACTGATATATCTGACAGCTTCTCAGCAAAATCATCAAGTAATGGCTTGTTCTGATTTACATAGGCAAGCTCACGTCCTCTGAATCTAAGAGTAACCTTAACGCGGTTTCCTTTTTCAAGAAACTTTCTTGCCTGATTAATCTTAGTATTGAGATCATTGTCCTCAATATTCGGAGATAAACGTACTTCCTTGATTTCTACAGTCTTCTGCTTCTTCTTAGCTTCCTTTTCTTTACGGGAAATCTCATAGCGGAATTTACCATAATCAATTATCTTACATACAGGTGGATTTGCATTCGGTGAAACCCTTACAAGATCAAGTCCTGCTTCTTCAGCAGCTTTTCTTGCATCCTGAACGCTCATAACTCCCAGCTGATTTCCTTCAGATCCAATAACTCTTACTTCCTTATCACGAATCTGTTCATTAATTAAATAGTCTATTGCTTTACCCTCCGCATAAAAAAAGATATCACAGAAGTGATACCCACAAAAATAACAGTACACAACATGTCGCATCTATAGTATAATAACTATGTATACATAAATGTAACACATCACATAATATGACCACTAATAAGTCATAACTGATATTCGACCCGACTGCTCTATAGGCTGTCCCAGGTGAGAGTGGATACCCTACTTCATTTTTAATCAACTGTATGTTTGCTTAGACAACATACAGTAAGTTACTACATTTAACTACATTTGTCAAGGAATCTTTTAAGCTATTTATTTTTTTCTACACTTTTTAATTTATCTATACTATTTTTAATTTTATCTACACTATTTTTCAGTTTTTCTACACTATTATCGCTTTATTTTTTCATAAAAGTATGTTTTATTTGTGAATTTATGCATATTCCACAATTATTTTTGTGAAATATATTGCATACACGTTAACAAAATGCTATAATGTTTACAGATTGTTCATATTTTATTCATTTTTGCGTAATTTTTTACTGATGGTTTTTTATCAGAAAAGAATCACCAAAAGAAAGGGTGTATCTTATGAAGATAAACCATGTATTAAAAAAGAATAACCAAGGTTTCTCACTTGTAGAGCTGATCATAGTTATAGCCATTATGGCTATCCTCGCTGCTGTTTTCGGTCTTGCACTTATCAGATATATAGATAAATCCAAGAAGGCCGTTGACATTGAAACTGCTCAGGAGATCTTCAAAGCCGCACAGCTCGCTTCTGCTTCTGCCAGAGACGAGGTTGCAGAAGGCTGGGCACTTGCAGCACAGACAACAAATGCCAATTCCGTTGCTCGAACCACAGTTACCGATACCGGATACAATTTAAGTAAGGTTGGCGCTTATTCCGGAGACACATATGTAGTAAGCTGTGTTGCCTGGGCAAGAGGAATGAACTATGACGTTAATGGTGGACCATGGCAGAACGCTCAGTTTAAGAGTACTTTGGATGACGGAACAGCCGGTAACACCCAGAGAATGTATACCAACGAATTCTTAAGGAACCTCTGCCATGATAGTGCAGTCGGTGGTGTTTACTATCAGCAGGGCAAGAATAACTTCGATGGTTTTTCAACAGAAACACGTCTTTTCAAGTATAGAAAAGATGCCGGCTACGGTGTTGCTGAATGCTGGATGGTATGTGTAAGATCCGATAATCTCAAATGCGAGATCTGGATAGGTGATAAAAACCTTAACGGACGTGGTTCCGGCCAGAGAGTTCAACCACTCTATCGTATCTATCCCGAGCCTTGCGCAAAGTACAGAAACTAATACGAAAAATATGACACTTTGAACTTGTGATTCAAAGTGTCATATTTTTTTAGTATGTTCCGAGTATCATCATCTCGTCTGTATTTGCTTTCAGTTCTTTAAGGGCTTTCTTAACGTTGCGGTCTGTTAGCTTGCCCTCAAATGTAACGTAGAACCAGTACTCCCATTTTCTCTTTAAGGATGGTCTGGACTCTATGCTTGTCATGTTCAGTTCATTTGTATCTATGATTCCCATCACGTCATAAAGAGCGCCCACCTTATGCTGTGTTGTAAAGCATATGCTCACGTTCACAGATTCACTGAGATAAACATCTTCTTTTGTAAGTACTACGAACTTAGTGGAATTATCTGCAGAAAAGTTTATATTCCTGTCCAGAACATTAAGTCCATATATCTCTGCTGCTCTCTCACTTGCTATAGCTGCCTGATTAATAAGACCATCTTCTTTAACCCTCTTAGCAGCTCGCGCTGTATTACTTACGCTCTCAGCCTTAAATCCATACTGATCTATATAGTCCCTGCATTGCATGAGTCCCTGAGGATGCGAGAACACCTTAACTATATCGTTTATCTTTGCTTCTTTAAGCGCAAGCAGGCAGTGATTAATATCTATTGTAACCTGAGCAACTATCTTTCCTCCGGCTGTTCTTATCATATCATAATTACCGGTAACAAATCCCGCCGAACTGTTTTCCAGCGGAATCACGCCATAATCAGCCTCTCCATCAGCAACCGCCTTAACAACTTCATCGAATTTCTTGACGTTGGTATAATTGATACCACCGCCAAAGAACTTAATTGCAGCCTCCTCAGCATAAGCTCCCGGAACTCCCGCATAGCAAACAGTCTTTCCCTTTATCTCAAGAGAATCAATCTCTCTGTAATTCTCAGTTTCTATATGTTCTGCAGCCGCATAGCCGCTGTTCTTAAGATCAGCTAGAAGCTGCTGCATATTTTTGTGAAATGTAGGATGATAAATATACGGTGCTATCTCTGACATAGGCTTAAGAACGAACTCCCTCTTATGCATCTCAGGATGAGGAATCGTTAGGGTGCTTGTGTTTATGATCATATCATCAAAAAGCAGAATATCTATATCCAGAGTTCTTGGTCCCCAGTGAATGATCCTCTCTCTTCCGGCCTCCTGCTCAATATCATGTATTAGCGTCAGAAGCTCATAAGGCTCAAGAATAGTCTCAATCTCAACAACTCCATTAAGAAAATCAGGCTGTTCAACAGGACCAACAGGTTCTGTAACGATAAAATTAGAGGTCTTCTTTACAACTATCGAGCTATCTCTTTCAAGCTCCATAATAGCCATTTCCAGATAACTTTTTTTATCTCCAAGATTAGAACCCAGTCCCAGAAAAACCCTATGTCTTGATCTGGATAACTCAACCGAAACATCACCAAAATCAGCATCAATAGGAGCATCCGGTTTTCTGACTTTGATAGAAACAGACTCAATAATCTTATAATTATTCAGTACAGCTTCCAGAACCGCCTCTGCAGCGGCCTCAATAGTATCATAATTTGTTTCGACAAATGTATCCTGAATAAGATCAGTTACTTCAGCATAGTTAACCGTCTGTGCAAGTTTATCAGAAACACCTGCCTTCTTCAGATCAAGTTCCAGCTCTGCCGACACATAAAAATACTGTCCGTTTTTCTTTTCCTCCGGCAGTACACCATGATATGCATATATCTTAATATCATCAATCCTTATCTTATCCATTACAAAACCTCGTTTATTATATCAGCGAATGATTCTTCTTCTCTTCCGGCCAGTTGCATATATCATAAGCTTCGCAAAGAAAACACTCTCTCGAAAGCTTATCAGCCTTATACAGAATCCCAGCAAGACTTACCGGATCAGAATTCTTATCGCCATGCCTTAATATCGCATCATTAATAAGCTCTATCTCCTCTTCTGTATAACCTGCATCTCTAAGTATGGGCTCAGCCAGAATCGGTCCGGCCTGTCTATGGTCCATCTCTTGCTCAAGCTCAGAAAATCGTCCAATATCATGAAGCAGTGCTGTTGCATAAATAACGTCTTTAGTAAGCCGTTTATCCTTTTCCATCGCCCCATTCTCAAGAGCAAAAATATAAGAAAGTCTGGCAACTTCAAGAGTATGTTCAAAACCATGCCTGCAGAAGATTCTGTCCTTCTCTCTTTCGTTTATAGTATTCATTCTGTCTCTGAATCTTTTATCATTAAAGATAAAGTCAATTCTTTGCATATTCCGGCTCCTTAGAAAAGTATTTAATCGCTCTGCCTGTGACCGTTAATGACCCGCAAACAACTATCACTTTTTTCGTATTATAACCATTGTTTATACCATCATTTCGGCCATAACTATTAGTTATAGTATCAGATTGGGTATATATAGTACCGGCACCACAATCAGTCATCACCGAATCAACTTGCTCAAACTCAGTCACGGAATCTACGACTCCATCTCCGTTTATATAATTAACAACTTCATCCCTATTCACAGAATCAAAGTCTCCATCTCTTTTCACAGAATCAATGGCTCCATCTTCATCTAAAGCAACTGACAGTGCCTCTTCGATCCCTGAAAAAGGAACAGCCTTTACTCCGACACTCTCAAAGCACTCAGCAAGCACTTCTTTTGAAAGCGCCCTTGGGCTGTCTGTCTGAACAGTATAAACCACCTGAGCCAGTGGTCCAAGTATCCTGACCATTTTATCATATTCCTTATCAGCCAGCACTCCTATTATAAAGATTACTTTCTTATTTGTAAAATGCGTTTCAATGCTTTCTCTTAGTTTATACCAGGCATCCTCATTATGAGCCCCATCCACAATAACTACAGGATCATCATTTACAACTTCGAACCTGGCATCCCAGGAAGTATTTCTTAGACCTTCTTTTATAAATGACAAGGTCAAATCATCTTCAGATTTTTTATTAGAAGCATCAATTTCAGAAGAACAAACTTCAGAAGAACCAACTTCATCACCGCACTTAAGTATATACCCAAGAGCCTCAACTGCAGTAATCGCATTTAACACCTGATATCTGCCACCAATATTTATCCGGTAATCCTCACCTTTATAAATAAACTCACTTCCATATATATCTTCATCATTTATATCAAGTAAAGAAGAATCAGCCTCAATAAGTCTTACATCATTTTCTAAAGCATAAGAACGAATCTCCTGCATCACTTCCTCAGTCTGAGGATTGGTAATAAGAACTGAACCCTTTCTTACAATCCCCAGCTTCTCCCTGGTAATATCAATGACATTATCACCCAAAACCTTCATATGGTCCATACTAATTGAAGCCAGAATATTTATGGCATCATCCAATACATTTGTGGCATCAAGCCTTCCACCCATTCCACACTCGATGAGCATATAGTCCACCTGCCACTTCTTAAAAAACAAAAAAGCCGCCGCAGTTTCTATCTCAAATGCAGTAGGACTGTTATATCCATCCTCTATCATTTCAGATACCTTATCAGCAACCTCGCTGATGATACTGCAGACTTCTTCCTCTGTAGCCCACACATGTTTAAGCATCCATCTCTCACGATAATCATATATGGTGGGCGATATATATCTTCCAACCTTGTAGCCGGCACAGATAAGAGATTCCTCAACAAAGGACATAATACTACCCTTGCCATTGGTTCCGGCTATATGAATGGCTTTAATTTCTTTTTCAGGATTACCCAATCGAAAAAGAAGCTCGTTAATTGCTTCAAGACCGAAGACACTTCCGAGCTTTTCCTTTTCATGTATATAATTGATTACCTCACTGTAATTCAACTTTTAACCTTCTTTATTTGTCTCTATGATGGAATGTAGGCGTTGTATCATCTATAGCAGATAAAGTATAGCCTTCTTCCTTAAGAGCCTCTATGATAAGCGGCAGAGCCTCTACCGTATTATAATGCTTATCCAGATCATGCATCAGCACGATGGAGTTACCTTCGTTGCTGTTAACGTAGTTCAGCACATTATCTCTAAGTTCTTCAGCAGTAAGGGTAAGATCCTCAGCATCCTTACTCTCTGCATTCCAGTCAAAGTAAGTATATCCATTATCATTAAGATACTTAATACATTTACTCATGGATACAGAAGAAACATCATTGGAGCTTCCTCCCGGAAAACGATAGTATCTTGTATCAACTCCGGTTATTTTCTGAACCATATCATGAACGTTGCTTACATCCTTTACATAGGAATCATAATCAGCGTAAAGCTTGCTATATACATGAGAATAAGAATGAAGTCCAAGAGTATGACCGTCATTTACTATTCTCTTCAGCTGCTTTCCATATTTATAGCTATTAACAACTACAAAGAAAGTCGCTTTTACATCGTATTTATCAAGAACATCAAGAAGCTCATCAGTGTATTTTGAAGGTCCATCATCGAAAGTAAGGTAAACAGTCTTTCCATTCAACTTCTGTGGCTCTCCAGCTGAAGCTTTCTCAGCTTTCTCAGCATCAACTTTCTTGGAATCAGACTTCTCAGCTTTCTTCGCATCTGCCTTCTTCGCAGCATCTCCGGTTGTAGCATCTCCTACTGTAGCCTTAATCTCAGGTTCAGCCATCATAAGAACGCTTGGCTCAGCAACCATAGTCTCAACATTTTCCGGCTCTTCTCTTATTATATCTTCTGTAGTGACCATATGAGGCATTTCCGAAGATATATCTCTGGCTGCAGGGGCATTTGCTGACCCAGCCTGCTTTACATCCTGAATGGCAGCTTCTCTCTTCTCTTCGAGTCTGTCAGCAGCTTTCAGCACATGAAGCGTAATAACAGTCGGCAGTGTGATTAAGAATAAGAGCATTATTCCAAGCACGAACTTTGTAGTATTTATTTTTCTTATTCTTCTTAAGAACTTCATACTTTAAAATAGCTTTCCTTTTTATTTATCATTGCATCGTACTGGTCATACATTTTCTGAACACTGTTTTCCAGCAGATAATAATGCATGCAGTACGGAACCAGCAGAACAAACAGCAGAATGATAAGCGGAAGAATCATTATCTCGCTCTTTATAACAAAAACAAGGATACTCATGACCGTGCAGACCGCCACAAGAGCAAATACAATCAGATGAACCAGTCTCTCATGCTGAAAGAATGCTATCTGATTCAGATGCTTCTCTATCTCATGATCCCAGTCGGTTCCCTCAGGGGATTCTTCAAGAAGCTTATCTATATATTTGACGTATTCCTGTATTCTTTTCTTCATGCTGATTTCCTTCCGATTTTAAACAAAAACCACGAAAATCTCTAATTCATATATTTCATAACCTTGTCAGTATTATCGGTAATTATACCGTCCACTTCAAAGGTGAGGGCTTTTATTATAATCTTTTTATCATTTACTGTCCACACATAAATGGGAAATCCTGCATTTTTTAACCTTTTTACGAAGCCGGAAGTCATTAAACGGTAGTTTGGACTTACAAAATCAGCCTTACAAGCCTTAAGTCTTCTTATAGGAAAATATTCATTCAGCCTTCTTTTGAAGCCTGCCTTGGACTTTCCAATAAGAAGTCCTGTAGTTATTTCAGGCCTTAGCTGTTTTATCACATAGGATATTCTGTCATCAAAGGATTTGATACTGTACTGATCCGGAGCAGCATATTTATCAAGCTCACGGAGAAGTTTATGTTCAAAGCCTCTCTCCTTCACCTCAATATCCATGAATATATTTCCAGCACAAACCTTGAGAGCATCTTTAAATAACGGAAGCTCAAATCCATTCTTCAATGCCTCATTCTTAAGAGTCTCATAATTCGTAAGCTTAACAGGATAATCATTTAATGTAGAATCATGATAGACTATGAGAAAATTATCCTTGGTTCTTCTTACATCGAACTCCACCATATCCAGCCCAAGCTCTATGGCCTTTTTAAAAGCTTCTATAGTATTCTCAGCGCGTCCATCACCTGTCACGCCTCTATGTGCAATTATCTTTGTCATAATATTCCCCTTGATATAAAACCTATAAAACAAACACTTAAAGTTACTTCTTATAGCTTCAAAAACAAGTATTATACAAGCCATAATTCTATCATTATCCCCCTTGTACATCCATATGTAAAATGTTTAAAAATACATGGATTCTTTGCAAATTTATATATACTTTGTTATACTGTCTCTATATGTATTTACGAATACGGAGGATTATATTTTGAATAATAATGATGAATACGAAAAATATTGTTATATGTGCAGACGCCCCGAATCAGATACAGGTAAACTGATCAACTTTGCTCAGAATGTATATATCTGCCCTGAATGTCTCCAGAAGACTCTTGACCAGATACAGAACAGTCCTATCCTGGATATAACTAATATGCCGGGCTTTAATAACCTGAACATGTTTACTCCGAATATGGATATACCTAATTCACAGAAACTTAAGAGAAAGAAGAAAACAGATAATAAACAGGATGCTCCTAAAGATGCTGATGGTGAAGCTTCCTTAAATAACGAAGAAGACGATTCATTTCATCTTACACTTCAGAACATTCCTGCTCCTCACCAGATCAAGAAGCTTCTGGACAGAGATGTTGTTGGCCAGGAATATGCCAAGAAGGTTATGTCTGTAGCTGTTTATAACCATTATAAGAGAGTTCTCGCTGAGGAAGAGGCTCTTGCCGAAGAAGAAAAACATCCTAAGAAGAAACTCTCCGCCAAGGAACAGGCATCCCTTAATTACGAAGATAATCCTGAAGCAATCTTGGACGAAGTTGAAATAGAAAAATCAAATATGCTTATGATCGGACCTACAGGTTCTGGTAAGACCTACATGGTAAAGACCATAGCTAAGATACTGGATGTTCCTCTTGCCATCACAGATGCTACTTCTCTTACAGAAGCCGGTTATATCGGTGATGATGTTGAGAGCGTACTTTCCAAGCTTCTGGCTGCAGCAGATAATGATCTGGAAAAAGCCGAGCACGGAATCGTATTTATCGATGAGATAGATAAACTTGCAAAGAAACAGGAAACAAGATCAAGAGATGTCAGCGGAGAAGCCGTACAGCAGGGACTTCTGAAGATACTGGAAGGTTCTGATGTAGAAGTTCCGATAGGTTCAGGCAGCAAGAATGCCATGACACCTACAACCATGATGAATACAAGCGGTATACTCTTTATATGTGGTGGCGCATTTCCTGACCTGGAAGAAATAATCAAGACAAGAATTGCAGCTCAGTCTTCCATCGGTTTCGGCGCAAACCTGAGAGACGAACTGGAAAATGATCCTAAGCTTCTGTCTAAAGTTACTACAGAAGACCTTAGAACCTTCGGTATGATACCTGAGTTCATCGGAAGACTTCCGGTTGTATTTACTCTGGAGAACCTAAATGATGATATGTATGTAAGAATCCTTAAGGAGCCTCGCAACTCCATCATTAAACAGTATCAGAAGCTCCTCAGAATAGACGAGGTAAAGCTTGAGTTCGAAGACGAAGCCTATGAAGAAATAGCTAAGATAGCTGCAGAAAGAAAAACCGGTGCCAGAGCCCTCAGATCCATAATCGAGGAACTGCTGCTGGATATCATGTTCCAGGTACCTAGAGACAACACCATCGGAACAGTTGTAATAACAGGCGACTATGTAAGGGGCAAGGGCTCCCCGATAATCAAACTTCGCGGAGCTGAATAAACTTCGCGACGCAGAATTAAATAAAGCATAAACAAAAAGATGACAATTTTTCACCTGATAAAAAACTGTCATCATAACAAAACAAAAAAAGATGACACTTTGAAAAAAAGTTCAAGTGTCATCCTTTTTTATATAAATATATCGATTACTTAGAAGTTGAATTCACCCTGCTCACCGTCAGCTGTGAAATAAACCATACCATTCTCTGGCTGATAGTAAACGTTGAGAGACTTAACTGACTTCTTTCCGCTTACTTCAAGTGCCTTCTTTACGATATCGTCTGTTGACTTCTGTCCACCAGCATACTCAACTACTACAGAAACCTTAGCTTCTGTAGCCTTTGTAGCTGCCTTCTTTGCAGGAGCCTTCTTTGCTGGAGCTGCTTTCTTTGCAGGAGCTGCAGCCTTCTTTGCTGGTGCAGCTGCCTTCTTTGCAGGAGCCTTCTTTGCTGCTGCCTTAGGAGCTTCCTTCTTAGCTGGAGCTGCTGCTTTCTTTGCAGGAGCCTTCTTTGCTGTTTCCTTCTTTGCAGGTGCTGCAGCCTTCTTAGCTGGAGCTACTTTCTTTGCAGGAGCCTTCTTTGCAGGAGCCTTCTTCTCAGCTGCCTTAACTTCAGCCTTTGGAGCCTCAGCCTTAGGAGCTTCAACCTTCTTTTCTACCTTAACTACTTCCTTCTTCTCAGCTGCTTTAACTTCTGTCTTAGCTGCAGCTGCCTTCTCAGCGAGATCCTTAACGCTAGCCTTCTTTACTGCCATCCTTGTGTCCTCCATTTCATAAATAAACATGAGTTATAACAATTAGGTTGCATAAAATCTGTACTTTATTTTTCGAGACGATATTTTAACAGAATTGTAAAAAATATGCAATACTTTTTGGTAAAATTCTCCAAAATACACAACCAGGGAGTGGTTTATATATTTCTTTTGGATATTTTTCACATCAAAATCACTCATTTGTGTAAGCCCACACGCTGCCTATCTCATTTTGCAGTTCATCAAAGCTCCACTTCTTTTGAGTGTTCTCTTTACAGTTCGGGTCGTTGATAAGGAACTTTCCGTTCTTATATATACCCTCACTTGTATCTCCAACCTCATATCCTTTTATAACTATGAAATGTCCTGTATTTGTAAAATGTCCCGGACCCATGATACATATGAGTGGTCTTCCTGCCAGCAGCTGTGTTGCCATATCATCCTCAACAGGAAGCACATCGAAACCGTAAAGTCCAAGCTGCATTGCACCTTCGTCCATAAGGTTCCAGCTGGTTCCGCTTCCTTCAACGGCATATCCATTTTCCAGGGCAAAGTCTGCTATATAGTCAGGAGTAAACTTATCGCTCTTCAGCATATACATGGCAACCATGGAAAGTGCTGTAGGTCCGCAGCCTGTGAGTCCCATTGCATCGGAGCCGTATTTCTTATAGCCCCATCTCATATCCCACTGATAAAGCTCCGGAATCTGCTTCTTAAAATCAATATCCTTAACTGACGCCTTTGCAGCATCTGTGCTGGTAGCCGTTCCATAATAAAGCGGATAATTGAAAACAAAGTCCCTTGCCTCAAAATGATTCATCAGAAGGTCTTTTACTCTTTTTGTATAAAGCTTCTCATCGAAATTACACTGAGTGGCATAATCAAGCAGAAGCTCGTCTGCTCTTTCTTTTGTTATGGTATGCTCATCCTTATCATAAAGAGTAAGTCCTTTTATCGCATTTCCATAATCAAATACTACTCTTTCTTCTTCCTTCTTCTTTTCCTCAGCTATTCTTATAGCTTCGGCCTTTTCTCTTTTGGAAGCAACTACTATACCAACGATAAGTACTGAAAATACACTTAGCAGAAGAAGTCCCATCTTCAGCATGTATTTTCTTTTTATCTTACGTTCCCTCTCTTGTTTCCTCTTAAGTCTTAGTGCTTTTCTTTTTTTCAGTTGTCGTCTTCTCTGTCGTTCTTTTTCATC
>JAFWSY010000052.1 GCA_017519155.1 Eubacterium sp. | reverse complement strand
TGTTACGCTCTTGTCGTCGAAATCGATCTTGCCGTCTGCAGCAACTGTAACGTTCTCAAGAAGAGCATTTCTCTTGATCGCATTGTAAATGTCAGGCTCAGCGTCCTTGTCAAGGCCGATAACCTTAGCATAGCATCCACCTTCGAAGTTGAATACACCGTTGTCATCCCAGCCGTGCTCGTCATCACCGATGAGAAGACGCTTAGGATCTGTTGAAAGAGTTGTCTTACCTGTTCCTGAAAGACCGAAGAAGATTGCTGTGTTCTTTCCTTCCATGTCTGTGTTAGCTGAGCAGTGCATAGAAGCAATACCCTTAAGTGGGAGATAGTAGTTCATCATTGAGAACATACCCTTCTTCATCTCTCCGCCGTACCATGTATTGATGATAACCTGCTCACGGCTTGTGATGTTGAATACTACAGCTGTCTCTGAGTTAAGACCAAGCTCCTTGTAGTTCTCTACCTTAGCCTTTGAAGCATTATATACTACGAAGTCAGGCTCGAACTTCTCAAGCTCTTCTGCTGTTGGCTGGATGAACATGTTCTTGATGAAATGTGCCTGCCAAGCAACTTCAACGATGAAACGAACTGCCATTCTTGTATCTTCGTTTGCACCACAGAAAGCGTCTACTACGAAAAGCTTCTTATTTGAAAGCTCTTTCTTAGCGATCTCCTTAACTGCAGTCCATGCTTCCTGAGAAGCAACATGGTTGTCATTTGGATAAACATCTGATGTCCACCATACTGTATCCTTTGAATTTTCATCCATAACGATGAACTTATCCTTAGGTGAACGACCTGTGTAAATACCTGTCATTACATTAACAGCTCCGAGTTCTGTCTCCACACCCTTCTCATATCCTTCGAGTGATGGATCCATCTCATATTTGTAAAGATCCTCAAATGATGGATTGTGGATGATTTCAGTTGTACCAGTGATGCCATACTTTGTTAAATCAACATTTGCCATTTTATTTTCCTCCTAATTTATATTCTTTTTATTATGATGACATAAGTGTCAAATAATTCATATAATAAGGGCGTCGACGAAAGTTAAGATAAACTAACGTCAACGCTCTTAAGTATAAATATTTGCTTAAAATAAGTCAAGAGAGTATTACGTTTCAGGCATATTTTTTTAACTTTTTTGCACTAATATACGAATACTATCTGTTTTCTTGTATATATTTATCAACAACAGTCTTAAGATCTTTATACTGGCAAGGACCACAGCTTAGGATTGCCTTATGATACTGCTTTGCATCGAAGTTGCCTCCCAGCTCTTCTTCTGCGTATTTTCTCATCTCTTCCATCTCATAGTAACCTGTTGTATAGCTGAGATATACTCCCGGATCTCCGATAACGGTGGTCATGATGTCTTCCGCTATATCTGTACCATATCCGCTCTTCTCCAGATATTTATTCACATCATCCTCGGTCCAGCCTTCAAAATTCACTCCAAGATCAATTCTTCCATATAAGAGATATCCAAGATCTTCATTTATCTTAAGAAGCTGTCCCAGCTGTGCAGCATACTGAGAGCCGCCAAAATCACATTTTGAAAGAGTACTGTAGCTTGAATAAACAGCCCAGCCCTCCATATATCCGAGATTACCCTGTATAGCACGGATAGGCTTCGGATTAGTTGCCTGGAAATATGTATTCTGGAACATATGTCCCGGACAGCCTTCATGCGAAAGGGTTGTCCACATACCATCAGGATGTGCACCATTTACATATATGAGGTTATTTTCCTCATCATCAATAGCCGGTGACATATAGTAAGCAAGTGTATGGTCCATTATCTTTTCCATATGCTTGTCCAGATAGTTTGCTTTGTAAGGAATCTTATCCAATTCAGGAAAATCATCCATTACATTTCCCATCAGATAATCGATCATTTCCGTAGCGCTCATCTTATCATACTCTGACTGAATATCTGAATAATGATCAGCAAAGTACTGATATGCATCTGCATTTGAATAATAGATAGCGGACATCTCGAGGATCAGCTGCTGCTGACGAGTGTCCATAACCAGGATCTCATCATTACAGGTTTTATCAGAACCGGAAAATGAAGGGAAAATGTATTCGCTGTAATAATCTCTTCCGCCATCATAGTAACAGATTCCAAGATCGTTTTTGCCTGTACCTTTAAGCTCCTGCATGGTTTTCTTTATATCCTGAAATGCAGGAATAGCACTGTTAAGTACTGCTTCCTTATCTCTCTTCTTATAATCTTTCTTTTCATCTTCACTGAGGAAACTCAGCTGATCTATTCTTTCATCAAAGGTTTCTATAAGGAAATGATTCTCTCCCTCTGCTGTGAATTCATCACACTGCTCGATGACTTTATCAGCCACCTTATCAGACATGAAGTAGCCGGCCTTTGATTTCTCATACTCGAACTTAAGGGTCTCATCCACATAATCTCTCATCTGACCCATCATTACAACATAGTCCTCAACATCGGACTTGTCATCAAAACGGTAATCAGTAAAGTTCGTAGCTATATTTGCCTGGAAGCCTCTCATCGGAGAAAATGGCTCATACAGATATTTATTATCAAACAGCTTAAGCTCTATCTCCTTATCTGTTTTAAGAGTGTTGAAAATGAATCTCTCCTCTTCAGTAAGAGAGGCATTCTCAAAGGTCATAAGCTTGTCATAATCATCCTGCATATCCTTCTGCTGTTTCTCCAGAGTAGCCTGATCAAGCTTTGCATCTCCAAGTGTAGCCTTAGGTGGTTCTATACCGTACTTGCTTCCATCCTTGATCTGATAGTTATAGCTGAGGGTATCAGCTGTTACTGCTTTTTTGAAAATGTCATCCAGATAAGCCTCGAATTCTGCATTCTCTGTATCCGAATATGTTTCATTACCCGGTGTGCTCTCAGCCTGAGTTGTTCCTTCATTATTTCCATCATCTGAAGGATCATTTGTAGGATCGTTATTGCTGTAGTCATTATTTGCAGAGGAATTATCATCAGTTTTTTCCATCATTTCCAGCTGATGAAGTCCCTTTCCATAACGATAATCCTCACTTTTTCCACAGCCTGCAGCTGAAAGAACAAATGAGAACAGCAGTATAGCTGTCAGTATTCGGTTTCTTTTTGAATTTTTCTTAAACATTATCGGTTTAATCTCCAACTTTTTTGATTTTTATAAATATAAGCTCGCTATCTTTATATCTTCAGGTGTGGTAACCTTGATATTCTCATAGCTTCCTTCTATCATCTTGGACTGAACATCCATATATCTTTCAAGAATCATAGTATCGTCAGTTATATCTCTGTCACCACTGACACGAAGTCTGTCATAGGCTTCCTCAAGAAGCTTTCTGTCAAAGGTCTGAGGTGTCTGTATCTGATACACAGTATTTCTATCAGGAGTTTCAACACCAAAGCCATCTTCATTTACTATCTTGATTGTATCCTTAACCGGCATGGCTACCGTGCATGCCTTATAGCGTCTTGCTCCAGATATGGAATCAAGGATCATTCGATTTGTTACACAAGGTCTTGCAGCATCGTGGATCATTACTATCTTGTTACGCTTGTCACAGACTTTAAGGCCTTTACTTACGGATTCAAAACGCTCTTTTCCTCCGGCAATTACCTTGCGAACTTTATTAAATCCATACTTTTCAACGATTTCCTTACGAACGTAGTCGATATCCTGTCCTCTTGTAACAAGAATTATCTCATCTACAACGCTCGCATCAAAAACCCTAATGCTGTAGTACATTAAGGGCTTTCCGTTTATCTCTATAAACTGTTTTGCTTTATCGGATTTCATGCGGCTGCCGGAACCTGCCGCGAGAATTATAGCACTTACCATTATCTTTCACCAATCTTCAAATTAGGAACAGCATTAAGGTACAGGTCTGCACGTCTTCCTGCCTTGTACTCGAAATAACCTGCAGATGCTATCATAGCTCCGTTGTCGGTACAATATACCAGCTCAGGGCATCTAAATGTCAGCCCCTTCGCCTCAGCTCTTTCCTTCATGGTTTCCCTGAGAAGGGAATTTGCTGCAACACCACCGGCCAGAGCCACTGTCTTCATACCAAAGTTAACTGCAGCTGTGATAGTGTGATCACACAAAACATCTATAACCGCCTGCTGGAAGGAAGCAGCCACATCGGCCTTATTCACCTCTTCGCCTTTCATCTCAGCACCATTCAGATAGTTAAGAACTGCAGACTTTATACCACTGAAGGAGAAATCATACGGCGAATCGCCTACACTTGCTCTCGGAAATGTAATGGCATTCGGATTTCCTTCTCTAGCCAGCTTATCTACCTTAGGTCCTCCCGGATATCCAAGTCCAATTGCACGCGCAACCTTGTCAAAGGCTTCACCTGCTGCATCATCATGGGTTCTTCCTATTATTGTATATTTATCATAATCATCAACTCTTACTATATGTGAATGTCCTCCGGAAGCCACGAGACACATATACGGAGGCTCCATTTCCTTATCACATAAATAATTAGCACAGATATGTCCCTCTATGTGATTAACACCCACAAGCGGGATATTCTTTGCATATGCAACTGCCTTTGCAGTGCTTACACCTATGAGCAGCGGACCCACC
>JAFWSY010000051.1 GCA_017519155.1 Eubacterium sp. | reverse complement strand
TTTTCTGATAGCATTATCATTTTCACCGATACCTGCTGTGAAAGCTATAAGGTCAACACCATTCATAGCTGCTACATAGCTACCGATAAGCTTAACTGCACTGTGAACAAATGCGTTGAAAGCGATAATGCATTTCTTGTCTCCTGCTTTAACTCCTGCACCTATATCACGAGCATCTCCGGACTTCTCTGAAAGACCGAACATACCTGACTGCTTGTTAAGGATGTTAAGAACATCATCTACTGATCTGTTCTCCTTATCAGCTATATACTGAACAATTGCAGGATCTATGTTACCACTTCTGGTAGCCATTACAAGACCCTCAAGCGGTGTAAGTCCCATGGATGTATCTACTGACTTTCCACCCTGAACAGCTGTAATACTTGAACCACCACCGAGGTGACATACGATAACCTTTGTATCTGCAACATCCTTGTCAAGGAACTTAAGAGCCTCTTTACTTACGAAGCTATGACTTGTTCCGTGGAAGCCGTAACGTCTGATCTTATACTGCTCATAGTATTTATATGGTATACCATACATATAAGCCTTCTCAGGCATTGTCTGATGGAATGCTGTGTCAAATGTAACGCACTGTGGAACTTCAGGCATAAGCTTCTGACAAGCTCTGATTCCGAGAAGATTTGCAGGATTGTGAAGTGGTGCCAGATCTGAGCATTCCTCTATCTTCTTAATAACTTCCTCATCAACCTTTACTGATGAACTGAAGTACTCACCACCATGTACTACTCTGTGACCTACTGCTCCGATCTCATCAAGAGAGCTGATAGCTCCATCTTCAGGATCTAAGAGAACATCTATAACTGCCTTAAGGGCAACTCCGTGATCAGGGAAATCTATCTGCTTTTCTTTCTTCTCTCCCTTAGCTATTACATCATACTTCAGCATACCGCCTTCGGCTCCGATTCTTTCACAGAGACCTTTAGCTTTTACCTCTTCAGAAACTGAATCGATAAGCTGATACTTAAGTGTTGTTGAACCTGCATTGATGACCAGAATATTCATTTTTTTATTCTCCTTCTTTTCCGTCTATTGTGATTCTTCCTCTTCCATGCTCCTTACTGTAATAGAGAGCCTGATCTGCCCGATCAACTACATCATCGACCTTGGAACAGGTTTCAGGATAGGAAGCAAGTCCCATACTTACATTCACTTGTATCTTCAGATCTTCAAACTCTACCACAGACTCAATGATTTCCTTATGCATACTCTCAAGTATGTCATGGGCACGTGATACGCCTGTATCCTTCAGGATAAGCAGGAATTCCTCACCACCGAATCTGACTGCAGTGCCGCCATAAAGCTTAGCATATTTGTCATCCACTGAAGCAACCATTTTGATTACTTCATCTCCTGCAAGATGTCCATAGGTATCATTTATATTCTTGAAATGATCTATATCCATCATTGCCACAGTAAGTGATATATCCCTGCTGACAACTTCTTCTTTGTAATTCGGATAGAACTGGTTGAAGTATACACGGTTATACAGCTTTGTAAGACCGTCCTTCTTAGCCATATCCTCTGTCACAAGATAAAGTCTGTCTGAGATAAGTGCTGAAGTAAAATCCATTACAGATGATTCATAAAAGGAATATCCGTTAAGGAAGAATTCATATTTACTGGAAGTAACAACCATTACTCCGTAAATGTTATCATTTTCATATGCCGGAAATGCCACGGCATTACATACATTTTCCGCACCTGTTAGATACGGATATTTGTAATCATAATTATAACAAAGCACAAGCGGCTCTAAGCTGTTTCTTCGCTTGATGGCACTGTAGATATCATAAAGATCATTCTTTATATATCTTATTGAGCCCTCCGATGCGGAGATCACATCCAGGTAAGGGGAATCATTCATATATACACCCTTATCAATGAGAAAGCCTACTGAACCGGCTTTTTTGATCTTCATTATATTTTCGATCATTACATGAACGTTCTTCTCCACATCAAAGCTTGCAGAAAAGTACTTCATCATTTCTATAAGAGATCTTGATTCTTCATTTGATTTTTCAAGATCATCATTAGCCTTAGTAAGGTTGAGCTTCTGAAAATTGATCTCACTGTTTACCTTCTCAACCTTTTCCCTGAATTCCACGAGTTTTTCATTTTCTGCCAGAAGATCAGAATTCTGGAAATAAAGTTTGGTATATCTGTTATCCAGATTCTTCAGAGTCCAGCAATATATATCATACATAACCAGAATGATTATAAGAACTATAGCTTCGGTAAAAACAAAAGTAAGTATCCATATACCATCCAGCTGTCTTCCGAAACGGGCAAAAAATATAATAGCCGTTGCCACGAACATTACAGTCAGGAGTCTTGCCATATTGGATAGATAATTAAATACATCGCATAGCATTATGTCCTGCAGCAGCGTATATATACACATTAGAAATGCAGCCAATAGCAGGATATGCTTTAATTCCGTAATTATGGATCCCACCGAAATAAGCAGTACATATATATATGTCCTTATCCTTATCAGCTTATAAGGATATCTGGTATCATTCTTCTCTGAAGTTTTAACTTTATAAACAAAGAGGTATTGATCTGCCAAAGCAAAGAGCACACAGGCCGAAACATAATAAAAAACCAGAAATGTGCTTTTTGTAATGTCAGCTTCTCTGGCAAATATTACTACACCGGCAAATGCGCCGTATATACCTCTATTAAACTTTATCAGTTTCTTCAGGTACTCAATTTTAAAATCATTAGACATAAAGTACCCCCGAAAATCGCGAAATACTAGAGGACATTATAGCACATCAATTTACAAGCGTCAAAATTACCTTTCGGAGTTCTTCCGGGGTTCCCGAGTTATCTATCACCCTGTCAGAATTCTCAATAAAGTACTCATCTTCCGGCTGATTCTTTATGAATTCCTCAGCCGTCTGTCGGCTGTATCCTCTTGACTTAAGAAGCCTGTCAATACGGAGATCCTTATCTGCATATATATACCAGATCTCATCACATATGTTCCTGTAGCCGTCCTGAATAAGCAGAGCAGCTTCTATCACATAATATTTATATCCCAGGTCTCTCTTCTTCTCTATATCATTAACTATATATTTTTTAACGGCAGGATGAACCAGAGCATTCAGCTGACGAAGCTTTTCAGAGCTGTTCATAACCAGCTTCCTTAAGACAGCTCTGTCAATGCTTTGGTCTTCACTTAGTATCTCTTTTCCGAAACAGCTGACAACTTCAGTATAGCAGTCATGTCCCGGTGAAAGAAGTGTATGTGCCAGCTTATCCGCCTCTATCACAAATGTTCCGTCAAGTACTTCAATCTCTCTAAGTACGCAGGACTTACCGGCACCTATGCCACCGGTTATTCCGATTATCTTCATACAGCACCCTATTTCATCTATAAATAATAAAGGTTATTACAGATTATGATTCAAACCTTATTTAGCATCATACAGGGACTGTCCCGTATGAACATCCACATAAAGAGGCACCGCCAGCTCGGCAGCTTCTGTCATGCATCTCTCAAGAAGCTCTCTTACTGCCTCCTCCTCATTCTTATCCGCTTCAATAAGAAGCTCATCATGTATCTGAAGAATAAGTCTTGAGCTATAGCCCTTATCCTTTAATTCTCTATACACTTTTATCATTGCAAGCTTGATTATATCTGCCGCAGTTCCCTGTATAGGTGAATTCATTGCTACTCTTTCACCAAAGGACCTCTGCATGAAGTTAGAGCTTTTAAGTTCAGGAATAGGTCTTATCCTTCCGAAGAGAGTCTTTACATATCCCTTTTCTTTAGCCTCCTCAACCTTCTCATCCAGATACTGCTTGATTCTGCTGTAGGTCTCAAAGTACTTCTCTATATATCCCGAAGCCTCTTTTCTTGATATTCCAAGATCTTCACCCAGACCAAAGGAGCTTATTCCGTATATTATACCGAAATTAACAGCCTTGGCTTTTCTTCTTAGATCAGGTGTTACTTCTTCAAGAGGAACATCAAATACCTGAGAAGCTGTAATTGCATGAATATCCTTAGCCTCATTAAATGCCTTTATCAAAGCCTCGTCACCTGATATAGCCGCCATTACTCTCAGCTCGATCTGTGAATAATCCGCATCCACAAATACATATCCATCCTCAGGAACAAAAGCCTTTCTTATTTCTCTTCCCATCGCCGTTCTGGTCGGGAGATTCTGAAGATTTGGTTCTGTACTGCTGAGACGACCTGTAGCAGTTACTGTCTGGTTAAATGTACTGTGAATTCTTCCATCCTCCCTGATGGTAGATATCAGGCCTTCAACATAGGTCGATTTAAGTTTAGTCAGCTGTCTGTATTCAAGAATCAGTGGGATTATCTCGTGCTTATCCTTAAGTTTGATCAGAACATCGGCACTTGTAGAATATCCGCTTTTGGTTTTCTTCGAACCGGTCAGTCCCAGTTTTTCAAACAGAATAACTCCCATCTGCTTGGTTGAATTGATATTAAACTCTTCTCCTGCCAGTCCGTATATATCTTTGGTCAGTTCTTCCACTCTTACATCTATCTCATTTCCGTACTGAACAAGAACCTCTCGAAGAGTTTTAATTCCTGCTTTTTCCATGGAAGCAAGAACAAAGAGTGCCGGGTGTTCTATATCACGATATAAATCTCCCTCACCTTCCATATCAAGCCTGTTTCTTATGTCTGCAGCCGCCGCAAGAGCTACACCTGCTTTATAGGCAAGAACCTTTCTTACATCCTCGTCATCTATGGAGAAAATGGTTATTTCCTTTTTTCCTGTCAGAGTCTTTTCATCGGGAAGCTCATATCCCAGATATCTGTAGGCTATATAATCATAGGTATAACTGCTCTGCAGCGGTTCCAGCAGATATGCTCCAAGAGATATATCAAAGAGACTATCCTTTTCATCCAGAGAAAATGTATCAATATATTCTTTTATACTCATCATATTAATGAGTACATCTTTGCCAATATCTTTTCTTATATTACAGATACCGCTGTCTCTGGTAATGTATATAGCTTCACCCACGGCCACACAGCCGCCGTATACTTCTCCCTGAACCGGGAAAGGACTGAGTCCTATCTCCTTAATACTGTTCTTATTGATTATATCTATTATTTCGCCATAGCTCTTTTCAATCACATCATATGCCGGAGCTTTAACTGATTCTGCCACCTCTTCACCCATGGCAGCATCAAATCTTTTAAGTATAGTTCTGAGGTCAAGTTCTGAAAGTCTGGAATAAACAGAAGAACTGAATATATCCTTTTCACTTACCGCTGTATCATTAACCTTCTTATCCAATTCACAGTCC
>JAFWSY010000050.1 GCA_017519155.1 Eubacterium sp. | reverse complement strand
TAACTTCAGCGCTTTTGACGCTTCTCAGTCCTATAATACTTCTCTTGATCAGACTGACTCAAAGTATAAGGGCAGCTTCAGGCTGAAGCTGAGTCCTAAGAGTCATGTGGATTCAGTTGAATATTTTAGAAACCATGCTTATGCCATATCAAATGATATGCAGACATGGGAGGAAGCAGAAAGAATCTGCGAGGATATGGGAGGCCATCTTGTTGTTATTGATGATGCTGAGGAAAATGCCTATATTCGTGACCTTGCAATAGAAGCCGGCAAGGAAGGCTATGTTGCGATAGGCTTCACAGATGAAGAAAATGAAGGAAGATGGAAATGGGTAGTACCGACTGATTCAACATATACCTGCTGGAATGACGGCGAACCGAATGACGGTTCTGATTTTATAGTAAGTCAGGACTATGCGTATATGTATGAAAACGGTACATGGGACGATGGCTACGGTAGAGGTGAGCTTCGGTATTATGTATGCGAATGGGACAATATAGAAAGCGTTGCATCATATGAACTGTCAGCGGTTGCTGTTACTATGCGAATAAGCGGTGATCTGGATGTTGATGTCAGCAATGACAACCAGAATGAAACAAATAATGTAATCATAAAAACCCTGCCTTCAGGGGAAAAAGAACTCATATGGAAGGCTGACATGGAGGATGGCGCAGAACTTGCCATACCTGTAGAGATAAATGAGGCTGATGCCTTCAGCACTCTGATAAAGAACATAAATATCCGTTATTCTGTTGTAGTTGACGATGCAGATAACGGTGATTCAAATATTGCTGATCAGTTTAAGATAGAAAACCACACAGAAATACTGGATGATATTTCATTTGTTAATACTTCGAATTACGAAGAAGGGGTATGGACAGCTATAGTCGATTCCGGAAAAGAAGGATCCTGCTGGAATTACTTTGACATAGACGGATCATACGAAACATCAAGCAGCATGGTTCTCTGTGCTTTTGCATCAGATGATCTGAACGATGTACTTAATAACAGATATTCCACAAGAAGAAGGATCACAAGGGAAGAAGCATGCTCGGCTGAAGGAATACAGGATGTCAGGGGAAGATATCTTTCTGTAGCTGTATATTTTTACAGCAGCAGAAAGAATACTGTTCCATTTCTGGATAATATAACAGTTGGAGCCGATACCTCAAAGAGACCTGTAAAGAGAGATAAGGAATGTCTTCTTTGCAACATTTCCGGAGATGATATTCTGAACGTAAATGAGGCAGCCTGGTATACTTTCTCTGCTGTAACGAGAGAAATGAATGATAGTGAAATCTGCTGGTATGTAAATGGTAAAGAAATCAAGGTGGATTCGTACAGAGATCATCTTATATCTTTTTACGCAGCAGAAGAGGGTGAGTACTGCATTAAGGCATGCTACAAGGATAATCCTGAGGTTTATGCGGAGAAGAATGTTACGGTTAGAAAGAGCGCAGAAGATTCTGAAGAAAGCGAATCTGAAACTGATGAAGACACTGATGCAGAAAATGTAGCAGACAAGTATCCGTATTTCAATATGTCTCTGGATAAATCTGCTTATTATGAAGGCGATACGGTAAAAGTGATAACTGATATCCCTGAGGATACAGACACCCGGATTCTCTATGATATGCAGTCCATATCGGCTGACATAATAGACGGCAGCTTTATACTTGAAAATGTCTCAAGTGGAAAGCATTCCCTTAAAGTGACTATAAAAAATAAGAGTGGAAACAAATTTACCAGAGCTGTAGTCTTTAACGTTTATAAGGACGAATCAGCAGTTAAAACATGGTTTGATAAGGATAAATATTTCTACGGAGATGACGCGGCCCTGTATGTCGATGAAGGATACAGGTTTATTTCGGCGTGCATTGATGGAAATTCTGAAATTTCAGGAAAAACAGATAGTCAGAATGAATCTGAAATTCTCAGAATATCAGAGGATGGAAGTTACGTTAAATTCATCAAGCCTGAAGCCGGAAATCATGAGCTGGGCGTGAGGGTTATCAGGGTTAATGATGATAACTCTGATGCGGATGAAAATGACACAGAAGCATTGCCGGAGACAGAAAAAACCATAGATCTGACACTTTATCTATACATTAACGATGAACCGATAGATTCTGACACGGATGATGTTATCACAATCTATTCTGATGATAAGACTCCGCCTGTGGCTGTCATAACATCACCTTCAGAAAATGAAGAGATTAAAGATGCTCTTCAGATAAGATGTACAGTGATAGATGACGTAAAGCTGGATCAGTATAAGCTGTATTTCTGTAATGCAGAGAACATAACAGATGGTTCATCAGACGATGATATTGAAACATTGGTTTCTGCTTTAGAAGAGTACATGATTGCAGAAGGATCAGAAGAAATATCCGACGCTCTTCTTGCAGAATATGATCCGAATGAACTCGAAGAAGGAGAATACAGTATCCTTCTTGCTGCATGGGACAAAGCAGGAAACTGCAGCTTGGATACAGTAAATATTTCAGTTATTGAAGAAAAGATAACTACTGAGGATACGGAAGAAAATACTACTGAAGACACGGAACATGATGTAACAGATGAAACAGAAGGACCGACTACTGAAGAAACGACAGAACCGGAAAATCCGGATGATATAACTCCGCCAGTAGTCGCTATAATCAGTCCGGAAAATGATGATATCCTCACAACACCTTCAGACGTAACAGGTTCAGTATATGATGAAACTGAGCTTATTTTCTGGCGCCTGGAATATAAAGCTGTTGATTCATCAAGAAATACAGTTATAGATGATGGCCAGAATAATACCGGAACAGATGACAACAAGAAGAATTCAGATGGATATACAACCATCGCAGAAGGCACGGAAAACATTGACGATTCAATCCTTGGAACCTTTGACACAACCATGCTCATGAACGGCATCTACGAGCTTAGACTCACAGCTAAAGACAAGGGCGGAAACACAGCAAGCTCTTCAAAAACAGTTTTTGTTGAAGGAAATCTCAAGGTTGGAAATATGCATATCGGCTTCACTGATCTTACCGAGAATATCGGCAAGGCCAAAGTCAGTGTCAACAGAATTTATGACAGCAGGAATAAGGAAAGCGGAGATTTCGGGTATGGATGGAGCATGGATGTATCATCGATGAAGCTTATCGAGAATCATCCGTTAACAGATGGATATGCGATGTCAATCAGCGGTGATGCTTTCAACATGACTTATCATGTGTATGAAACTGTAAGGCATGATGTGATGGTATGCTATGGGGATGGTTCAAGCGATAGATTTTCTCTTGTTATTAATGGTGGAACAAGCGTGCTTACACCGGTAGAGGAAGTAAGTTTTGATTTTGTCTGTGAAACAGATCCAAGTCTGAAACTGGAGATCCTTGAGGATACAACAGCATACTATGAAGGAGGTCAGGTTGGCTTTATAGATGATGCGGTTCTTGAAGGCCTTAGCTATAAGCTTAAGTCAAAGGACGGTTGCGAGTATTATCTTGATTCTAAAAATGGTCTAAGCAGGATAGTTACTTCAGAAAAAGAGGTTATCACTGTGGATGAAACCGGTTATCATATGTCTGACGGAACCGGTATTGATATAGTAAGAGATTCACAAGGCAGAATAACAGAGATAAAAGATTCACAAGGT
>JAFWSY010000049.1 GCA_017519155.1 Eubacterium sp. | reverse complement strand
TCCATACTCATACCTATTACCAGGAAGAGACAAGCCTTGTAGTAAATGGCGATAAGGAAGCAAACGGCAAGCCCGTAGTTACCTGGGAGTGGATCGGAAGTGAAGAAGAAGGATATACCGGAGCAAAGGTAACCCTTCACTGTGTTGATCCTCTCTGCAACGATTACGAAGGAAGTGCTATAGTATACGACAGCGACAAGAACAAGATCGTTACCGTAACACCTAATCCTGATCCCGGAAGCTGTACAGACGGCGGATTTATCGCATACAAAGCAGAAGCAACAAATAAAGATACTCAGATCACATATGTGAGCGAGAACGAAGCTAAGCATGTAGGTAAGGTAAATCGTCATGAGTATGTATTTGATTGGGAACATGCACGTCTTTACAATCTGACTGATTATGACAACGCTTATGCAGAAGTAGTTAAGAAGTGTGAGGCAGAACATCATGATGTAAATCGTGATGGTCAGCGTGAAGTTACCGTATCCAGCGATAGAGTTGAGTTTGTAGGAACACAGCCTACCTGTGAAGCAGACGGCGAAGGTTACTACAACTTCATCTTCGAAGATCCTGACATTCCTGCAGCAGATATCGAAGCAGGGAAGAACATCGTAAGCAGCAACAAGATCGTTGTAGACAAGCTTAACCACAAGTGGAAAGCTGTAAGTGCTAACTGGGAAGGCGGCAGCTATGCTGAGAAGCCTAAGAGCGCAAGCCTCAACCTTGTATGCCAGAACGATGAGACACACACAGCAGTTCTTACTGTAAATGCTCAGGGTATCACCGAAGAGCGTACAGAAGAGAGCGTAACCTACACAGCAATCGGTTATTACGAGGACCAGCAGGTTGATTTCAGCATCACCTATGCAAGCCATACCGATCATGAGTGGACCGTAAGCTTCAACTGGGTGACCGTATCCGTTAACCTTGTTGACACCAAAGTAACTGCTACAGCTTACTGCCTGACCGGTGGTGAGAAGGAAGAGCTGCTCGTAAAGGTAACCGAAGAAGTAACCGGTAACCTTAAGACCTACACTGCTAAGGCAACCGATCCTGCAGGAAAAGAGTGGACCGAGAGCAAGACCATCGACCTCAAGACCGGCGAAGAAGTTGATCATGAGCATGTATGGAGTGAGCCCGTATGGGATTGGACCGGAACAACCAGCGAGAACGCAGTTGCAAAGGCTACATTTACCTGCTCAGTAAGCGGTAACCACTCTGTAACTCTGGATGCAACTAAGATCGACGTAGAGAAGCGTACCGCTAAGAAGATCACTTACAAGGCATATGTGACCGGACCCGATGATAAGGAATACACCAGCACATACGTTTATGACATCGCAAGCGGAAGCGGAAAGACCAGCGAAGAGAACGAGATCGATATCGCTGACGGCAAGTATACCGTAATAGGTATCGAAGAAGAATACTACTACACCAGTGTAGCTATCAAACCTTCCTTCAGGATCGTTGATAACGAGCGTGACGTAGTTCTTGCAAAGGGCGTTGACTACACAGTAAGCTACAAGAACAACAAGAAGCTTGGTGCAACTGCAACCGTTAAGATCAAAGGTAAAGGCAACTATGCAGGCGTGGATGAGAGCATCAAGTTCACGATCAAAGATCCTAAGGAGCTTGCAGAGGGCGAGACGCTTGCATCAGGCAAGATCAAGAAGGTAACCGTATCCGAGAAGAGCTTTACCTACAACGGAAAAGCACAGTATCCTACAACCATCACCGTAGAAATGAAGGATGGTAAGGTATTTACCTTCAAGCATGATGGTGACGGAGAATACACCAATGAAACAGAAGGCGATACCACAGTAGTACTGAGCTTCTGCAACAACAAGGATAAGGGTACCGCAACTGTACTGGTTACCGGTGCTGAGAAGAGCAAGAAGGCATCTTACAAGATCGCAGCAGCTGAGATCGGCACCGCTACCATCGAAGTTGAGGGTGCAACCTGGGGAGTTAAGGCTGAGCAGGCTAAGGTTATTGCAACCTTAGGCGAAGATGCTATCGAACTCATCCCCGGCCAGGACTTCAAGGTAAGCTACAAGGCTAAGAACGCAGGCGAAAATGCAGGCGAAGCTAAGATCACAGGTAAGGGCAACTTCAAGAAGAGCATTAAAAAGTCTTATAATGTAGAAGCACTTGAGCTGACCGAAGAAAACATCATCATAACAGCAACAGCTAACAAGAAAGCTAAGGTTGTTGTAGTTGATAATGCAGGCAACACGGTTGGCAAGAAGCTTTACTCCTATGAACTTACTGATGCCGAAGGCAATCCTGTTGCAGCAAAGGCTAAGCTTGCAGCAGGTACTGTTACTGCAAAGGTAACAGCAACAGGCAATGTAACAGGCGAAGCTACTGCAGAAGCAACTGTAACAACAGCAAGCATTAGCAAGGTTAAGGTTAAGGTTGATAAGAACTTCACCAAGACTTATACCGGCGAGCAGATCAAGCTTGACGCTGATGATTTCGGCGCAGGCAAGATTGAGGTAACAGGTCTGACCTATGGTGAGGACTTCGAGATTGTTGGATATAAGAACAACATCAAGAAGGGCTCCATGACCGTAACCATCCAGGGTATTGGCGAGAAATGCGGTACCAAGACCTTCAAGGTCAAGATCGCAGCTAAGTCCCTGAATAAGTAATACGAAGCGCAAGCCGAGTAAAACTTAACAAGTAACACAGCCGCCCCGGGAGCGATCCCGGGGCGGTTTTTTGTGTAATGTTATCCTGAGCGGAACGAAGGATTCAAAATGGCCATAAAAAAAGAACGTGTCTGTAATTTCTAACAACAGCCACGCTCTTCTTTTTTATTCAAAGTATTATGAAATCTATGTAGATAATAATGATATTACACCCTTTTCGATACTATTGCCTTGCCAGAAACTCTGCCGGAGTAAGTGCCATGACTTTGCTTTTCTTGAAGTCCTTCACATTTCTTGTAATGATGTGATCAGCATGGATTCGTTTGGCTGTAGCAGCCTGTATGGCATCCTCAAAATCATTCCACTGCATCTCCGCGGCTATGCTTATGTCTGATGCTTTCAGATCCTCGAATGTGAAGATCAACGACATTTTTTTCAGTACTTCATTTATCTTTTCAGTATCCAGTTCTTTTCGCATAACATAGACCAGATTGGCAAATGTCAGGGCAGAAACATACCCTTCCGCCAGATCCGTCTCACACATCTTCCAGATCCTGGCTGAGTCTTCGTAGTAAGGCTCTCTTTTCTGGAGAACATCAAGAATGATATTCCCGTCAATCAACAACTTCATACTTCTCCTTCAGCCTTTCTTCTCTTGCCTGATCCATATCCATATCGCCCTTAAGGATGCCTGTAAGCGAATCAGTTAAATAAGATATCGTTGCGGCCCGTGGTATGAACCGCCCCACTTCCTTACCGTTTCTTGTGATAATTACTTCGTTGCCGCCCTGTACCAAAGCAAGATACCGGCCGAAGTTGTTCTGCATCTCTGTTGCTGTAGCAGTCATTATATTTCCTGTCATATGTATCACCCCACTTTCATATTAGCTAATTATATTATATACTATTTTAGCTAAAACACAAGACTTTCTCTATAATCTGCGACCTTTTCTGTGTTGTGTCATTCTAAGGCCCGAAAAATCTTATCAAAAATCTCCTGTTGTACAAACATTCTCTTAATGCTATAATGATTCCATAAAGCATTGAAGATCATAATTCCTGAAATTCTAATTTTCGAGCAATTTCTGAATCTCCCTGCTTTTACCATTTCAATTAACAAAAGCAGAAGATTTAATACAGACATATCGCATCTCCTGCTGAAGAACGATTCAATAAGGAGGTATAGGATATGTCAGTAAACGAAAAACACAAAGACAGGCTTTTCAAGATGATATTTAGAAGGCCGGAGCACAGAGAATGGACACTTAGTCTGTATAATGCAGTTAATGGTACGGACTATGATGACCCGTCAGAAATCAGGTTCAATACCATGGAAGATACATTGTACATGGGCATGAAGAATGATGTATCATTCGTCATGGATATGTGGCTGAACCTGTACGAGCACCAGAAGATATGCCTGAGGACTTTGGCATAAAAAAGTATCTGGTTGACAACAGGGAGGATGTGCGTATGAGTCCCAGTGCAAGAGCAGTCTCCACACCTACGCGCAGACGCTCATGTAGTGTGGCGTAACCAGTGGTATTGTTTGAAGATGCGCCCTCGGTGAACATTCCAGCCTTGGCAATGATGGCGTTGAGCTCGGCAATAGCGGCGTTGAGCTCGGCATCGTCGGTGATGAGCTTGGGCTCAACAACATTGACGACGGTCTCCACTTCCTCGATGACCTGTGTCTCTTCCTTCACAGTAGCGTACTTTGCGAAGACGGTCTGCATCTCGGCATAGATGGGATCGGCAGCAAACTTGGTGTCGGCAAACTGCTCGATGGAGGCATACAGCTTGG
>JAFWSY010000048.1 GCA_017519155.1 Eubacterium sp. | reverse complement strand
GAAATGAAGAAAAAGGGCGAGAAGATTTCAATGCTCACAGCTTATGATTATTCAACAGCAAAGCTTGTTGATGAAGCAGGAATAAACGGTATTCTTGTAGGAGATTCGCTGGGAAATGTAATGCTCGGCTATCCTGATACTGTTTCTGTTACCATGGAAGATATGATCCACCATGGTGCAGCTGTTGCCAGAGGAGCAAAGAACAGTCTCGTTGTTATAGATATGCCTTTCATGTCTTATCAGGCCAGCGTTTATGATGCAGTTATAAATGCAGGAAGACTTATGAAGGAAGGACGTGCCGGAGCAGTTAAGCTTGAAGGTGGTGAAGAAATAATTCCTCAGGTTGAAGCTATTGTTAAAGCGAGTATTCCTGTTATGGGACATATAGGACTTACACCACAGTCAATAAATGCCTTCGGTGGATATAAAGCTCAGGGAAGAGATATCCAGTCAGCTAAGAAACTTATAAAGGATGCTAAGCTTCTTGAGGAGGCAGGCGCATTTTCCGTAGTACTTGAGTGTGTTCCTGCAGATCTTGCTACCTATGTATCAGATATGCTTACTATTCCTACAATTGGAATCGGCGGCGGTGCAGGTACAGACGGACAGATACTTGTATATGCTGATATGCTTGCAATGTTCAGTGATTATAAGCCAAAGTTCGTTAAGCATTTTGCAAACGTTGGAGAAGTTATGAAAGAAGGCTTCAGAGCTTATGATGAAGAGGTGAAGGCGGGCACATATCCTGCAGAAGAGCATAATTACTCAATCGCACCTGAAATCCTTGCTGAAGCAATTAAAGGCTAAATATATTAACAAAAAAGATGACAATTTTTCATCTGATAATAAAGTGTCATCTTTTGGAAAGTGAGAATAGATAAATGAGTGTAAAAGTTGTTAAAACTATTGAAGAAGTTAGAAAGTATGTTAAGGAGTGGCGTAAGAATGGTGAGACTGTAGGACTTGTACCTACAATGGGATTCCTTCATGCTGGTCACCAGTCACTTATCAAAAGGTCTGTAGAGGATAATGACAGAACTGTTGTCAGTGTTTTCGTTAATCCTATTCAGTTTGGCCCCAATGAGGATCTGGAGGCTTATCCAAGGGATCTTGAAAGAGACAGTCAGCTGTGTGATGAAACAGGAGCTGATCTGATATTTAATCCTGAGCCATCGGAAATGTATAAGGACGGATTTGTATCTTTCGTAGATATGAATGGACTTACAAATCATCTTTGCGGACTTTCCAGACCTGTACATTTCAGAGGAGTATGTACTGTATGTTCAAAGCTGTTTAATATTGTAGGTCCCGACAGAGCTTATTTCGGTCAGAAGGATGCTCAGCAGCTTGCTGTAATCAAGAGAATGGTTAAGGATCTGAATATGCCTCTTGAGATAGTTGGATGTCCTATAGTTAGGGAAGAGGATGGCCTTGCCATGAGTTCCCGTAATACTTATATGAATGACGAAGAAAGAAAAGCAGCGCTTATCCTCAGCAAATCCATTAAGCTTGGTAAAGAACTGGTTGATAATGGCGAGAGAAGTGCCGCTGTAGTAAGAGAAAAGATGACAGCTCTCCTGGAAAGCGAGCCAATGGCTGATGTAGAATATGTAGAGGTTGTAGATAATCTCACAATGGAATCTATAGATGATATCAAGGGTGAAATTCTTGTGGCTATAGCAGTCAGAATTAATAACAAGGTAAGACTTATTGATAATTTCATTACAGAAGTATAAATATCTTAAAGTATTAAATGAAATAAAATATCGAGATATAAGGAAAAATCTATGCAGGTAACGTATTTAAAATCAAAAATTCACAGAGCTACTGTAACTCAGGCGGCTCTCAATTATGTCGGAAGTATCACAATAGATGAAGATCTGATGGATGCTTGTGGTCTTATGGAATATGAAAAGGTACAGGTGGCAAATGTAGACAACGGCAACCGTCTTGAAACCTATGTGATTGCAGGTGAAAGAGGTTCAGGAATCATTTGTCTTAACGGAGCAGCTGCCAGACTTGTGTCTGAGGGTGACCTTGTTATTATCATGAGCTATGCGACCATGACTCCTGAGGAATTCAAGGAGAATCCTCCGAAGGTTGTATTTGTAGACAAGGATAATCGTATCAAAAGAGTTACAAGATATGAGAAACATGGAGAGCTCTTTGATCTGTAGTTTTTAAATGAGGAATAATTATGTTAAAAGATAAAAACATACTTCTTTTAGTGACCGGAGGTATAGCAGCCTATAAGATGGCAGATGTAGCCAGCATGCTTGTGAAACAGGAGGCAGATGTTCATGTATGTATGACGGAAAATGCAACCAAGTTCATCACTGCCGAAACCTTCAGTGTGCTTACAAAGAATAAAGTATATATAGATGTATTTGATGAAACCCCTGATGACTATGTAAATGTTCCCCATATATCTCTCGGGACTTCGGCGGATCTCATCATGGTTGCTCCGGCTACAGCTGATATAATCGGTAAGATAGCAAATGGAATCGCTGATGATATGGTTTCAACCGTAGTGCTTCCTGCCAGATGTCCGATTCTTATAGCTCCATCTATGAACGTTTATATGTATGAGAATAAGATAGTTCAGGATAATATTGAGAAGCTTAAAAGATTCGGTTATAAGATCATCGAGCCGGCATCAGGTCATCTTGCATGCGGCTACGACGGAAAGGGTAAGCTTCCAACACCTGAAGCATTGGTTGAAAGCATTATCCATGAGATAGCAGAAGAAAAGAATCTTGCAGGCAAGAAGATTCTTGTAAATGCAGGACCTACCTGCGAAAGTCTGGATCCTGTCAGATTTATAACTAATCATTCGTCAGGAAAAATGGGATATGCAGTTGCACGTGCAGCAGCTAACAGAGGTGCTGAAGTTATTCTTGTTTCAGGCCCTGTTAATTTGGATACACCACTTGGAGTAAATCGTATAGATATAACCTCTGCTGAGGATATGTACAAGGAAATGACTGATAAAGCTTCCTGGGCGGATGTTATTATCATGTCTGCAGCTGTTGCTGATTATACTCCTGAACATACAGCTGATGAAAAGATTAAAAAATCTGATGGAGATATGTCCATAGCTCTTAAACGAACAAATGATATATTAAAGACCATCGGTTCAAAAAAATCAGAAGATCAGATAATTGTCGGCTTTTCCATGGAGACGGAAAATGTACTGGAAAACTCAAGAAAGAAGCTTGAGTCAAAAAATGCAGATATGATATGCGCAAACAGTCTCAGAACTCCGGGAGCCGGTTATCAGGTTGATACAAATATTATTACCATGATAACAAAGGATGATGAAACAGAGCTTCCGCTTATGTCTAAATATGAAGCTGCCAACAGGATTCTGGATAAAGTTTTAGCTTTAAAATAACAGGAAAATGTGATAGACTAGAAGCCGGTAATGTGACTTATACCCTATAATAATAATACTTTAATCCGGAGGTAACAACTTGGAAAGCTACAAAAAAGAATTTGTTGATTTTATGCTTGATTCAAAGGTACTTAAGTTTGGTGATTTTACACTTAAGAGTGGAAGAAAATCTCCGTTCTTTATGAATGCAGGTCTTTATGTAACTGGCTCACAGCTGATGAAGCTTGGTGAATACTATGCTCAGGCTATTCATAATACATATGGTGATGATTTTGATGTCGTATTTGGTCCTGCTTATAAAGGTATCCCTATCAGTGTAACAACTGCAATTGCTTATCATAATCTCTATGGTAAAGAGATAAGATATACATCCAACCGTAAGGAAGCTAAGGATCACGGAGATGCAGGAATGCTTCTTGGAAGTCCTCTTTATGACGGAGACAGAGTAGTGGTTGTTGAAGATGTTACAACATCCGGTAAGTCCATGGAAGAAACAATTCCAATCATTAAGGCTGAGGCTGATATAAAGATAGTTGGCCTTATGGTTTCTCTTAACAGATGTGAAAGAGGAAAGGGAGACAAGGGTGCTCTTGATGAAATAAAGGATCTTTATGGATTTGATACAGCTGCAATAGTTTCAATGGATGAGATAGTTGATTATCTCGTTGAGAGAGAAGTTATAGATTCAGAGCTTAAACAGCGTATAGATGAATATTATGAAATGTATGGGGTTAAATAAATACTGCTTTATATGTAACATAAAAGAAAGGTAATGATATTATGGAAAAGGTATATAAGCTTCTTAAAACAGTTGGTGGTTCAAACATTGCAATAGGCATTCTTCTTATAATTGTTGGGATTACACTCGGTATATTGAATATAGTTTCGGGTGCTTCATTAATAAGCAATAGAAAGAATATTTTGTTTTAAAAGGGTTGCTGTAATAAGCAACAAAAATATTCAAAAAGAATAACAGAAAAAAGTTGACACATATATCAACTTATGATAATATACCTACTGTTGCGACAGTGCAATGAACAAATTTTGCGCGAGTGGCTCAGTGGTGGAGCACCTCCTTGCCAAGGAGGGGGTCGCGGGTTCGAGTCCCGTCTCGCGCTTTTTATTATTGAATCGAGTTGATTAGGGACTCGAACGGCAAGTCCGAGTCACGGAGTGACGAGAGAACAACCCAGTGGGTTGTTCGAGACGCAGCTCGGCCTGAAAGGCGGCTGTGCCGCCGGTGGGAGTCCCGTCTCGCGCTTTTTGTATGTGTATAATAATCATAGATTATTTCTGTATTTTTTTGTTTATTATGTTTACTTGGGGACCTGCATGTTATGCAGGTCTTTATGCTTGTAAGGATAAAATAATGAAAGAATTTTTAAAAAAATTCAAATCAAAAATTGATGCTGCCGTAAACAAGTCATATAAACTTCCTTTGTGGAAGTGGCTGATTGTCAGCTTTGCTTTATCTGTTATTGAAGTAGTATTCCTTGAGATACTGGGGCGTAGATCAATCTTAAGTCCTTTCGTTTTTATCTTACATAATCCGATAGTTTTTTTATATAACATAATGATAATATTCTTTACCCTTTCTATATCCCTTCTTTTTAAGAGAAGAGGATTTGCCATGGGACTTATATCCCTGTTGTGGTTGGGGGTAGGGACAATTAATTTTGTACTGCTGGGTTATAGAATAACACCCTTTTCTGCTATTGATTTTCTGATGTTTTCAGATGTTCTGAGTATGTTTAATATATATTTTAATCTGCCTCAGAGAATAGCGATTGTAGTAGCAGTCATAGTATTTATCATCATCATTGTGCTTTCTTATCTGAAGATTCCAATAATAAAAGGAAAGGTAAATCATATACAGGGAGTAATAGTTGTACTGATTACATTTACCATAGTCTATATAATG